>DATENJ010000441.1:0-18223 GCA_035275125.1 Actinomycetes bacterium
GACAAGCCGTTCGCGGTGATGGTCGCCGACCTGGCCACCGCGCGCCGCCTGTGCGTGGCCGACCCGGCCGAGGAGGCCATGCTGGCCAGCCCGCGGCGGCCGATCGTCCTGCTGCGGCGGCGGCCCTCGGCAGCGATCGCCGGGCCGGTGGCGCCACAGAACCGGTCACTGGGGGTGATGCTGCCCTACACGCCGCTGCACCACCTGCTGCTGGCCGATGTGGGAAGGCCGATCGTGCTGACCAGCGGGAACGTGTCCGACGAGCCGATCGCCTACCGGGACGACGAGGCGCTGGAGCGGCTCGGGGGGATCGCCGACTGGTTCCTTCACCACGACCGCCCGATCCACGTCCGGGCCGACGACTCGGTGGTGCGGGCGTTCCGGGGGCGCGAGCTGCCCCTGCGACGCTCGCGGGGGTTCGCGCCCCAGCCGCTCGGGCTGCCCTGGCCGTTCCCGCGGCACGTCCTGGCCTGCGGGGCCGAGCTCAAGCACACCTTCTGCCTGGCCAAGGGCGGCCACGCCTTCGTCTCCCATCACATCGGCGACCTGGAGAACTACGAGACCTTCCGCTCCTTCACCGCGGGGGTCGGGCACTTCCGGCGCCTGTTCGCGGTCGAGCCCGAGGTGGTCGCCCACGACCTGCACCCCGAGTACCTGTCGACCAAGTACGCGTTGGAGCTGGACGGGGTCGAGCTGGAGGGCGTGCAGCACCACCACGCCCACGTCGCCGCCTGCATGGCCGACAACGGCGAGGCGGGGCCGGTCATCGGGGTCGCCTTCGACGGGCTCGGCTACGGCACCGACGGGACCATCTGGGGCGGGGAGCTGCTGGTCGCCGACCTCGAGGGGTTCCGGCGGGCCGGTCACCTCGAGACGGTGCCGATGCCGGGCGGGGCCGCGGCCATCAAGCAGCCGTGGCGGATGGCCGCGGCCTGGCTGGAGCTCGCCCTCGACGGCCAGGTCCCCGAACGGCTGGACGTGGTCGGGCGCAACCTGGGCCGCTGGGAGCAGGTGGTCGCCCTGGCCAGGTCGGGCACGGCCTCCCCGGTGACCTCGAGCGCTGGCCGGCTGTTCGACGCCGTGGCGGCGATCCTGGGCGTCCGGGACGCGGTCAACTACGAGGGCCAGGCCGCGGTCGAGCTCGAGCAGCTGGCCGACCCGGCCGAGACGTCCGCCTACCCGGTCAGCCTTGCCGGGCCGGGGAACGACGGTTCGCCCCTGCGGCTGGCCGGCAGCGACCTGGTCCGGGCGGTCGTGGAGGACCTGGAGGCCGGGGTGCCGCTCCCGGTGGTCGCCGCCCGCTTCCACAACGGCCTGGCCGGCGCCACCGTCGCCGCCTGCCGGACCCTGCGCGACAACAGCGGTCTCGGGACGGTGGCCCTCTCCGGCGGGGTCTTCCAGAACATGCTGCTACTGGAGCGGACGGTCGCCGGCCTTGAGCGAGGGGGCTTCCGGGTCCTGGTCCACTCCAGGGTCCCCCCCAACGACGCCGGCATCAGCCTCGGCCAGGCCGCCGTCGCCGCCGCCCGTGCCCGGTCCCGGGACCCGGCAACCACGACCTCGAGCTAGCCGCCCTGCCCAGGCCCTTTCAGCAGATGCGTGGCAGCGGGTCGCCGACCAGCAGGTCGACGATCCGGGTACCCCCGAAAGAGGTCTTCAAAAGGACGAGGCCGGGTGGGTCGTCCCTGACCCGGCCGATGACGGCGGCGCCCTCGCCGAGCGGGTGGGAGCGCAGTGCGCCCATGGCCGCGTCGACCTGGTCGCCGTCGACCACCGCGACCAGGCGGCCCTCGCAGGCCACGTACAGCGGGTCGATGCCGAGCAGCTCGCAGGCCCCGCGGACGTCGGGGCGGACCGGGACCGCCTCCTCGTCGAGCACCACGGCGACCCCGGCCGCTCTGGCGACCTCGTTGCAGATGGTGGCGACCCCGCCCCTGGTCGCGTCGCGCAGGCCGCGGACGCCCGGGGCAGCGTCCAGGAGCCGCTCGACCAGGCCGTTGAGGGGGGCGGTGTCGGAGACGACCTCGGACTCGATGTCCAGCTCGCCCCTGGCCAGCATGATGGTGATGCCGTGCTCGCCGACCGGGCCGGACACGATCACGGCGTCGCCGGGCCGGGCCATGGCCGCGCCCAGCTCACCCGGGCGCTCGATCACCCCGACCCCGGCGGTGTTCACATAGCAGCCGTCGGCCTTGCCCCGCTGCACCACCTTGGTGTCGCCGGTGACGATCTGGACGCCGGCCCGCTCGGCGGCGGCGGCCATCGAGCCGACGATCCGCTCCAGGTCGGCCACCGGGAACCCCTCCTCGAGGATGAACCCGGCCGACAGCCACAGCGGCCTGGCCCCGCTCACCGCCAGGTCGTTGACGGTGCCGTTCACGGCCAGGTCGCCGATGTCGCCACCGGGGAAGAACAGCGGCGACACCACGTAGGAGTCGGTCGTGAAGGCCAGGCGCCCGCCGTGGGCGGTCAGCACGGCCCCGTCCTCCAGCGGCGCCAGCAGCGGGTTGGCGAACGCCTCAAGGAACACGGCCTCGATCAGCGTCTGGGTCGCCTTGCCGCCCGAGCCGTGCGACAGGGTGATCCGCTCCTCCTTGAGCTTGGCCTTGCGAGCGCGGGCCTTCTCGATCCGCTGGAGCACCTGCTCCTCGCGGCTCAGCTCCTGGTACCGCTGGGACTGCGAGGTCACGACCTGGTCGCCTCCTTGACCCGCTCGCGGGTGAAGCGGCCGAAGTTGTAGTAGGCGGCGCAGGCTCCCTCTGGCGACACCATGCAGGTGCCGATGGGCGTCTCGGGGGTGCAGGCGGTGCCGAAGACCTTGCACTCCCAGGGCTTGAGGACGCCCTTGAGGACCTCGCCGCACTGGCAGGCCTTGGGGTCGGCGACCCGGACCCCGGGGACCAGGAACAGCCGCTCGGCGTCGAAGCTGGCGTAGCTCTCCCGGACCCGCAGGGCCGAGTGGGAGATGAACCCGAGCCCGCGCCACTCGAAGTAGGGGCGCAGCTCCATGACCTCGTTGATCACCTGGAGGGCCTTGAGGTTGCCGTCCCAGGGCACCACCCGCGAGTACTGGTTCTCGACCTCGGAGCGGCCCTCGGCCAGCTGCAGCATCAGCATGTAGATCGACTGGAGCAGGTCGAGTGGCTCGAACCCGGCGCAGACCAGCGGCTTGCCGTACTCGCCGGCGATGAACTCGTACGGCCGGCAGCCGATCACCGTCGACACGTGCCCCGGCCCGATGAAGCCGTCGAGGCGCAGGTCGGGCGAGTCCAGGATGGCCTTGATGGCCGGGATGATGGTGACGTGGTTGCAGAAGATCGAGAAGTTCTCGAGCCCCTCGGCCTTCGCCCGAAGCACCGTCATGGCGCTGGACGGGGCGGTGGTCTCGAACCCGATGGCCATGAACACGACCCGCTTGTCCGGGTTCTGCCTGGCGATCTTCAGGCTGTCCAGGGGCGAGTAGACCATCCGGATGTCGGCGCCGCGGGCGGTGGCGTCGAAGAACGCGCCGTCGCTGCCCGGGACCCGCATCATGTCCCCGAACGAGGTCATGATCACGTCCGGCTGCCTGGCGATGAAGATGGCGTCGTCGACCCGGCCCATGGGGATCACGCAGACCGGGCAGCCCGGCCCGTGGACCAGGGTGATGCTCTCGGGCAGGTAGTCCTCGAGGCCGTGCTTGTAGATGGTGTGGGTGTGGCCGCCGCACACCTCCATGAACTTGTACTGGCGGCCGGGCTCGCACAGGCCGGCGATCTGGGCGGCCAGCGCCTGGGCCTTCTCGGCGTCGCGGAACTCGTCGACGAAGCGCACGCTGCGGCTCCTCTCGCTATTCGATCCTGGAGTCGGCCAGCGCGGCCAGCTCGTCGGCGTAGGCCTGGCCGATCCCCTCGAGGAAGTCGAGGGCGGCCTTGGCCTCGTCCTCGTCGATCTTGGAGAGGGCGAAGCCGACGTGGATCAGGACCCAGTCGCCGGGCTCCAGCTTCTCGTCCTCGAGCAGGCCGATGTTGATCGCCCGCTTGACCCCGCTGACGTCGACCTTGGCCAGGTCAGGGCGGTCGTCCATGAACTCGACGATCTCACCCGGGATGCCGAGACACATCTTCTTCCTCCACGTGGATGGCCTCCAGGATCAGCTCGTCGCCGCCCTTGGTGGTCAGATCGAGGCCGCCGCAGGCCGGGCAGGCGGCGAGGGGGTCGGCGGCCTCGGCCTCGTGCCCGCAGTCCAGGCACGTGACCGACACCGGCACGACCACCAGGTCGACGGCCGCGCCGTCGGCCACCGTGCCCTGGGACACCAGCGCGAACGACTGGTCGAAGGCCGAGGAGACCACCCGGTGCTGCGCGCCCACCCTGACCCGGACCCGGGTCACACGGCGGCCGGCGGCCCGGCGCTCCACCGCCTCGAGAATCCCCTCGCACAAGCCCAGCTCGTGCACCAGCCCTCTCCCTTCCAAGCCGGGGCTATCGCTTCGCTACCTGAGCCCTGGCCCCCTCACATCTGTCGCATCTTGAAGTAGCGGGCGAGGTCCGGTGCCGTCTTGCGCAGGACCGCGACCAGGCCGACCAGCACGGCGCCGAGCGCCAGTTTGCGGAACATCGTCATCCCTCCTTCCCGCTCTCGTGCTCGCCGATGAGCTCGCGGACGACGGCCACGGCCTGCTCGACCGCGCCCGCCACCGGCGGGCTGAGGCCCATCCGCTCCGAGACCTCGGCCGGCTCGCAGCCGACCACCAGCAGCTTCGGGATGTCGCCACCGAGCGCCTTGAGCAGGGCGAACACCGCGTCCGGCTCCATGCCGTGGGCGTCGACCAGGACACTGGAGCCGTCCTGGACCTCTGGGCCCGGCTCGCCGTCCAGGTCGGGCTCGATCACGTACACCGTGCCCGGGGCCTCCCCGCGGGGGGCGGCGTCGACCAGGATCGCCGCCTCGTAGCCTTCCAGCAGCTCATAGGCCAGGTGGACGCCCCGGATGCCGAAGTCCCCGACCCGGACCCAGCCGGGCAGGGTCTCGCCGGCCAGGCGCCTGGCCACCTCGACCCCGAACCCGTCGTCGCCGAGGAACACGTTGCCGACGCCGGCGACCAGGACCCTCGGCCGCGAGGGGTCGGCCTGGCTCACCGGGAGCCCCCGGGTGGGCGAGGACTCGGCCGAGAGGGTCATTGGGGCTCCACCTCGTCGGGCGAGAAGTACAGGTAGCGGCCGTGCCAGCGCTGGAGGTCGGCCGCGGGGTCCTCGTCGAGGGTGACGGCCAGGTGGCGGTTGCCGTCGACGTCCAGGAACACCGCCTCGACGGTGGCCAGCCGGCCGGCCAGGAACATGTCCTGGGCGTCGGCCCGGCGCTGGCCAGGACGCAGCCGCACCCGGCTCCCCTTGGCCACCTTGACCCCGGCCACGACCACCCCGTCGGTCTCCGGCGACACCGTCCGATCCGCCCCCGGGTCCCACCACGGCACCAGTTCGGGGGCTGTGGACAGACCGTCGTCCCCGGTCCCGCTGTCGGCTACCCTCCCTGTTGGGGGCCCGCCCAGCGGCGGGTGGGGCTCCGGTGTGCCGGGATCTGTGCCTTCTACGCCGCGGAGGTAGCGGACGGCGCCGTGGAGGCGTTCCAGGAGCTCGGGGGGCATGCTGTCGACCCGGTCGATGATCGCCGCCGCCCGCTCGTCGGTCGCTCTGGCCTCGCGCTTCTCGGCCTCGGTGAGGGCCATGGTGCGCAGGGTCAGGATCTCGTCGATCTCGGTGGCGTCGAACAGGTCGCCCGGGCTCTCGGGAGCGATGGTCGGGTGGTCGTAGAGGATGATCGGCGAGGACAGCATGGCGTCGCGCCGCCCCTCCTCGCCGATCAGGACCGGCCAGGTGTGGAGGTTGCGGCAGGCCTCGGCGGCCGGCTTGGCCCATTCCGGCGGGTCGAGCAGGGACAGGAACACGCCCCGGTCGATCCCGAGCAGGCTGTGGGCGGCGACCAGCGAGTGCCGCAGGGCGACGCTCCGGTCGACGCCCGGGTCGTTCCAGGCGGTGGCGTTCTCCAGCTGGAGGCGCAGGCGGACAAGGCCGTAGGGGCCCTCGAGGCGCTGGGCCGACAGCCGGACCGACCCCATGACCGGCCAGCGGCGGCGCACCGTCCGGCCGGCCAGCTTGCCGGCGACGGTGTGGACTGGCTCGACCCGGCGCCCTCCCGGGCGCTCGAACGGCGTGGTCAGCTCGCCGGCCAGCAGCCGGGCCAGGGGGGCCTCGACCGTCACCTCCTTCTCGGTGGCCTCGTCCCAGGGGACCAGCTCCGAGCCGTCGACCGGCAGCGCCGGCACCTCGTTGAAGGTCCCGGCCTCGACGTCGACCGCCTCGACCGTCTTGGACTGCACGTGCAGGAAGCGGACCAGCACCCGGACGGTGGTGGTGTCCTCGGGCTCGAGCAGGCACTCGGTCTGGGTCGACCAGGGCTCGTCGGGGCCGCTCTCGCTCCACAGCCGGGGCATCAGGACCCCGAACTGCCAGCGGGCCTGGTTCTTGGCCGCCGACGCCCGGTAGGGGTACAGGAGATACCCCTCGTAGAGGACGGCGTCGGCCACCTTGCGGGCGACCTCGAAGGCCGGGAACGGGGCGGTCACTGCTTGGCCTCTCCGGCCTCTTTGAACAGCGCCTCGAGGGCGTCGTCCCAGGTCGTCAGCGCCCTGACCGCCTTGAAGCGCTGGAGCGTGTCGAGGGTGTCGCGGCGCATCCGGATCCAGCCCGCCCCCGGGAAGAACCGGTCCATGATCTCGCGCCACACCGAGACCGGCAGGCGGTAGGTGGCCTCCTTGTGCCAGGGCACCTGGCTGACCGAGAAGCCGCTCAGGCCCTTGGTGAACACCGTCCCGCTGAACAGCAGCAGCAGCGGGACCTCACCGTCGCCGAGGGCGTGCAGGTACTTGGACGCCGCCACCTCGAAGTCGTAGGTGCAGGGGACCGGGAGGTCGAGCTCGCAGCTACCGGTGAAGCTGGGCACCATCAGCGAGACGGTGGCGAACTGCATCGGCTTGAGGGTGTCGCCCCAGCGGGGCGGCTCGCCGAACAGCTCCAGCAGCCCGTCGGCCTCCTCGGGCGAGTAGCGGCGGCGCTGGGGCTCGATCCGGATCTGGCAGCGCAGCGCGATCGCGTGGACCTGGGCGCCGGTGGTCTCCGAGATCCGCAGCTTGAGCTGGAGGGTCGGGACGGCCGCGTAGCGGTCGGGCTGGGCGTCGACGCAGTCGAACACGAGGTCGGTCACGAGGCTCCCGCCTCCTCCTCGGCGGCCGGGCGGCTGCGCTCGCGGACGGCGTCGAAGAAGCCGTCGATCGCCTCCCACGCCTCCTCGCCGCCGTCAAATCCCTTCCAGTGCATCCGGACCAGGCCGACCAGCTCGTAGCAGGCGTCGATCGGGACCAGGAAGCACTCGAAGCCCGCGCCCGCCCGCCGCACCAGCAGGGCCTCGACGTCGGGGACGAGGTCGGTCATGACCGGGTTGGCCGCGACCACCTCGGCCCACGCCTCCAGCGGGAGCAGCGACTCGGTGGCCCCGGCCGGGCTGGGGTAGAAGGCGACCACCCGGCCGAGGTCGGAGTTGTTGAAGAAGAAGGCGACCCGCACCGGGATCTGGAGGGCCTCCCAGCGGGCCTCGTCGAGCCCGAACGCCTGGTCGTGCAGGTAGCGGTCGGGCACGGCCCGGTAGCGCCCGCCGGCAGCCCCCTGGTGGGTGAACAGCAGGTAGCAGGCCCGGCAGGTGCACATGATCTGGCGGCTGTCCAGGTTGACCACGTGGGAGTGGGAGTGGCCGTCGCCAAGGGGCTCGGCGCACATCTCGCAGGCCTCCCCCGGGGCAGCCTTCGTTTTCTCACGGGCCGCTCCCGGGACCGGCAGGTTGGCCTTGGGCGGCGGCGCGCCGACGAACCGCCGTAGTCCCTGGCTCATTGGGCTCCCGACCCGACGGCCAGGCGGACCCGGCCGTCGCCGGCCAGCAGGGGCAGCGGGACCAGGTGGAGCTCGGGCTGGTCGACCCCGCGGCCGGCCAGCCGGACGTCGAAGCGCTGCCCGCACGACCCGCAGGCCAGCTCGCCGGCGTCAAGGGCGGCCCGGCCGGCCAGCCCGGTCCCACAGGCCGGGCAGCGGTCCCGGTAGGCGTACAGCTCGCCGCCGACGCTGCAGACAACCACCCCAGCCCCGGCGACCTCGACCGCGGTCAGGCGGCCCGGCTCCAGCCCCTCGAGGCCGTCGACCACCTCCCACTCGCGCCGCAGGGGCTGGATCTGGAGCAGCTGCGGCTCCTTCTCCCTGGTCAGGTTCTCGACCTCGACGGCGGTGACCTCGGGGGCGGCCTCCTCGATGGCCCGCTCGATGGCCAGCTTGACCGTCATGGTGGAGGACGGGCAGCCGTCGCAGCTGCCCTCCAGCCGCAGGTGGACGACGCCTTCGGGGTCGACCCCGAGCAGCTCGACCCCGCCGGCGTGCGACCCCAGGTAGGGGCGGACCTGGTCGAGGGCCTCGACCACCCGGGTCTGGGTGTCCTTGGGATGCAGGCCGTGGAGGACGAGCAGGCTGGCGACCAGCTCGTCCTCCACCAGCCGGTCCATGGCCTCTGGGCCGGCCAGCTCGACCGTCCGCTCCAGGCCGGCCCCGTACAGCTCGACCACCAGCCGCACGACCTCCTCGGCGACCTCGGCGGTGCCGGGGTCGCCGGCGCGGATCTGGCCGAGCAGCTCCTCGATCCGCGACCCGACCGCGCGGAGGTCCTGCCCCTCACTCATGGGCGGCCCCTACCCCTGGTTGAGCATCGTCGGCGAGTGCAGCTTCTTCACCACGTTGCCGTTGCCCAGGTACATGTGGACCCCGCAGGGCAGGCACGGGTCGAAGCTGCGGACCGCCCGCATGATGTCGATGCCCTTGAACTTCTCGGGCGGGTTCTCCTCGAAGATGGGGGTGTTCTGGACGGCGTCCTCGTACGGGCCCGGGGTCCCGTAGGTGTCGCGGACGCTGCCGTTCCAGGGCGTCGGCGGGTAGGGGTGGTAGTTGGCGATCTTGCCGTTGCGGATGACCATGTGGTGGGAGAGCACCCCCCGCACGGCCTCGGTGAAGCCGACGCTCACGGCCTCGTCGGGCACCTTGAAGGTCTCCCAGGTCTTGGTGTGGCCGGCCCGGATCTCGGCGAGGGCCTTCTCGGTGAAGTGCAGGGCGGCGGCGGCCGCGTACGCCTGGAAGTAGGTGCGGGCCCGGTTGCGCTCGATGGCGTTGGACCACTGGGGGATCTTCCACTCGAAGCTGGCCTCGGGCTTGGTGGCCGTGCGGGGCAGGTTGATGACCACGCTGCTGCCGGTGGCCTTGATGTAGCCGATGTCGACCAGGCCGGCCAGGGCGGTCGCCCACAGCCGGGCGATCGGGCCACCACCGGTGTCAAGGGCCAGGTGGTCGGTGCCGTCGAACCAGCGCGGCGACATCACCCAGGAGTAGTTGTTGTCGAAGTCGCGCTTCTGGGGCTTGGGGATGGTGTGCTGGTTCCAGGGATGGCGGCGGTCGACCGGGTTGCCCACCGGGTCGTGGGTCACGAACATCGGCTGGTCTTCCCAGTCCTGGTAGTAGGAGCTGCCCAGCAGGATGCGGATGCCCAGGTTGATCTCGGTCAGGTCGGTGGTGACCAGCTTGCCGTCGACGACGACGCCGGGGGTCACGAACATCTTGCGACCCCAGTCGGTCATGGTCTCGTAGCGGAAGTCGCAGTAGTCGGGGTCGTTGAGGCTGCCCCAGCAGCCGAGCAGGACCCGCCGCCGGCCGACCTCCTCGTAGCCGGGCAGGGCCTGGTAGAAGAAGTCGAACAGGTCGTCGTGCATGGGCACGACCCGCTTCATGAACTCCACGTAGCGCATCAGGCGGGTCAGGTAGTCGGTGAACAGCTGCACCGTGGCCACCGTGCCGACCCCGCCCGGGTACAGGGTCGAGGGGTGCACGTGGCGCCCCTCCATCAGGCAGAACATCTCCCTGGTGGAGCGGCTGACCTGGAGCGCCTCGCGGTAGAACTCGCCCTCGAGCGGGTTCAGCGAGCGCATGATGTCGCCGACCGTCCGGTAGCCGTGGTCGCCGGCGTGGGGGGCCTCGGTGTTGTTGGCCAGCTCCAGCACGCCCGGGTTGGTCTCTTTGACCATCCGCTCGCAGTAGTCGACCCCGACCAGGTTCTCCTGGAAGATGTTGTGGTCGAACATGTACTCGGCCGACTCGCCCAGGTTGATGATCCACTCGCCCAGGTGCGGCGGGCGGACCCCGTAGGCCATGTTCTGGTTGTAGACCGAGCAGGTGGCGTGGTTGTCCCCGCAGATGCCGCAGATGCGACTGGTGATGAAGTGGGCGTCGCGGGGGTCCTTGCCCTTCATGAAGATCGAGTAGCCGCGGAAGATCGACGAGGTCGAGAAGCATTCGGCGACCCGCTTCTGCTTGAAGTCGATCTTGGTGTAGATCCCGAGGCTGCCGACGATCCTGGTGATCGGGTCCCACGCCATCTCGACGAGGCCGTCGCCGGTCCCCGCGCGTTCGGTGGTCGTCATCGACGCTCCTCCCCTACCAGTTCGGACGGTAGCCGGTGGTGAGCTCTCGACCCGTCTTCCGCCACTTCGGCTCCTTGTCCACGGTCTTGGCGGTCACGTTGCGCAGGCTGCGGATCACCGTCCCGTACATGCCGCTGGCCGCGGTCGAGACCTTACTGCCGGGCGGCTCGTCCATGAACGGCATGAACTTGTCCGGGAACCCGGGCATGGTGCAGCCGATGCAGATGCCGCCGACGTTGGGGCAGCCGCCGATGCCGTTGAGCCAGCCCCGCTTGGGCACGTTGCACTTCACCACCGGGCCCCAGCAGCCGATCTTGACCAGGCACTTGGGCGAGCCGTACTCGGTGGCGAAGTCGCCCTGCTCGTAGTACCCCGCCCGGTCGCAGCCCTCGTGCACGGTGATGCCGAACAGCCAGGTGGGCCGCAGGGCCTCGTCAAGGGGGATCATCGGGGCCTGGCCGGCCGCCTGGTAGAGCAGGTACAGGATCGTCTCGGACAGGTTGTCGGGCTGGATCGGGCAGCCGGGGACGCACACGATCGGCAGGCCGGCCTTGGACTTCCAGCTCCAGCCCAGGTAGTCGGGGACGCCCATGGCCCCGGTGGGGTTGCCGGCCATGGCGTGGATGCCGCCGTAGGTGGCGCAGGTCCCGACGGCCAGCACGGCCAGGGCCTTGGGGGCCAGGCGGTCGATCCACTCGCTGGTGGTCATCGGCTGGCCGGTCGCGGGGTCGTTGCCGAAGCCGCACCAGTAGCCCTCGGGCTTGATCGCCTCGTTGGGGATCGAGCCCTCGATCACCAGCACGAACGGCTCCAGCTCGCCCCGGTCGGCCTTGAAGAACCACTCGAGGAAGTCGTCGGCGCCGGCGTTGGGGCCGCACTCGAAGTCGATCAGCGGCCAGTGGACGGCCACCTTGGGCAGGCCGGGCAGGGCCCCGAGGGCGATCTCCTCGATGCTCGGCTGGGTCGCCGCCGTGAGCGCGACCGAGTCGCCGTCACAGCTGAGACCGGCGTTGATCCAGAGAATGTGGACGACGGCCTCTTCCTGCTCGGTGCCTGCTGCCATGCCGCTTCACCACCTTGTGCTGGGGTCGGTCAGGAGCCGTCGGCCGCCAGGGCGACCTGGGTCAGCTCCCAGAGGACGTGGTAGACGGTGGTCTGTGCTTCCTGGATCCGGTGGACCGAGGACGAGGGGACCACGAACAGGTAGTCGATCGTGTCGAGCTCGGCCATCTTGCCGCCCTCGTAGCCGGCGAGCCCGATGGTGAGCAGCCCGCGCCGGCTGGCCTCCTCGAAGGCCCGGACGAGGTTGTCGGAGTTGCCGCTGGTCGACATGCCGACGGCGATGTCGCCGGGCCGGCCGAAGGCGCCGAGCTGGCGGGCGAAGACCACGTCGAAGCCGACGTCGTTGGCCAGGGCGGTGACCACGGCCACGTCGTCGGTGAGGGAGAGGGCTGGCAGGGCCCGGCCCCCTTGGCGGGGGTGCAGGAAGGTGGTGGCCATCGCCTGGGCGTCGGTGGAGCTGCCGCCGTTGCCGAAGGCGAACAGCCGCCCGCCGCCGGCGAACGACCTGGCCATGGCCCTGGCGCAGTCGGCCAGCCGGGCCGCGTCCCGGTGCACGGTGAGCCGGCGCAGCTCGACGATCTCGGCCGCCTTGTCCACCGTGGAGCGGCGCACCTGGTCGAGCACGTCGTCCAGGTTGGACCCGCCCGAGTACAGGAAGGGGTAGAGGGATTCGACCCCGGTGCCGTCACGAGCCACCGGCGGCACCCCCGACCACGGCGATGGCCTCCTTGGCATGGACCAGGATGGTGTCGCCGACGGCTGCGTCGACCAGGGCGACGCTGACCTCCTCCATGCTCTGGCCGGTGTCGACAACGGCCAGTTCCGCCTCCAGCAGCCGCACCACCCGCACCTGGACCGCCTCGTCCGAGCAGGTGATGCAGACGTCACCGTGACATTCGGGGAGGTCGGTCAACGGATCACCTCCGGGTCGAGCACGCCCGGCTGCTCGAACAGGACATGGACCAGCTCCCAGAGGACGTGGTAGGCGGTGACATGGACCTCCTTCACGACCAGGGGGTCGTCGGAGCGGGCGACCAGCGCATGATGGACGGCGGCGCTGGCCGCCGTCTCGCCGCCGTCGCCACCGACGAGGGCGATGGTCAGCATGCCGAGCTCGGCCGCCGCCTCCAGCCCGGCCAGGACAGCCGGGTCGTTGCCGTCCACCGAGACGCCGAGGGCGATGTCCTCGGGGGCGGCCAGGTAGCGGAGCTGATGGGCGTAGACCTGGGCGTAGCCCTCGCGGCCGGCGATGCTGGTCAGGGTGGCCACGTCGCCGGTCAGGGAGATGGCCGGCAGGGCGCGCTTGCCGACGATCACCGGGTGGACGAACTCGACGGCGATGTGCTGGGCGTCGGTGCTGGGGCCGCCACTGCCGAAGCAGACCAGCTTGCCGCCACGGTGGAAGCGGATGGCCATGGCGTGGCAGGCGGCGGCGACCAGCTCGGCGTCGTCGGCAAGGGCTTCGACCGGCTTGACCCGCTGCTCCAGGGCGTCAATCGCCGCCGTCTGGAGCGTCTCCGACAGTCGCTGTCGCATGCGCGGCCCTCCCCGGCAGGCTACCGGCGTCTGGGAAGCATGCGCCGTTAATGCCCCCATTGCAAGACAGTTCTGTCCGGACAGCCTGTCACGTTTGCCGGATTCCTAGGACCGGGGAGGAACCTCCCCTACAATCGCACAAATTGGCGGCGGCGAGGGAGTACTCCTTGGAGGAGCGCGTTGGGACCAGCCGGCCAGACCGGGTGCCCGACGCGAGCGGTGCGCTGGTACCGGGCGAGGGCGTCGTCGTCGACCCGGTCTTCGTGGTCACCCAGACATTCCCGGCCCGGCCGTCGTCCATTCCCGAGATCCGCGACTTCGTCCTGCGCTACCTGCGCGACGCCCCGCTGACCCCCGAGGGCAGCCAGCAGGTCCACCACGCCGTGCTCGGCGCCCTGCTGGACGCGGCCAGCCCCGACGGCGGCCAGATCCAGATCTGCTTCCGCATCTTCCCCGACGGCGTCGAGGTCGACGTCCTGCGCGGCCCGGCCACCCCCGGCAGCACCTTCCCGAAGGTCCAGCGCGACCGGCCGGAGCACCGCTCGTTCGCCGAGTGGATCGCGGGCCTGCTCAAGCGCGAGGGCCTCTCCCAGGAGGCCGCGGCCAGGCAGCTCGGGGTGTCGGTGAAGACGGTCAGCCGCTGGGTTGGCGGCGAGACCGAGCCGCGCCTGCGCGAGCTCCGCCGCATCCAGGAGGTCTTCGGCGAGGCCCCGCTGGGCTAGCCGGTGGTCGCCGGTTTGCGAGCCGGAGGGGCGATGTCGTCGCCGAGCAGGCGGCTGATCTCCCCGCTCTCCATCGGCCGGCCGAAGTAGAAGCCCTGGCCGACGTCGCAGCCCATGCGGCGCAGGGCCAGGAACTGGGCCGAGTCCTCGACCCCCTCGGCCACCGTGACCAGCTGCAGGCTCTGGCCGAGGCGGACGATCGTCCTGGCCAGCTCGGCGTTGTCGCTGGCGTGGCTGAGCCGTTCCACGAACGACCGGTCGATCTTCAGCATGTCGACCGGGAACCGGTGCAGGTAGCTGAGCGAGGAGTAGCCGGTGCCGAAGTCGTCGATGGCCAGGCGGGCGCCGAGGGCCTTGATCCGCCGCAGGATGGTCAGGACGTCCTCGTTGTCGTCCATCAGGACGCTCTCGGTCATCTCCAGGACCAGCGAGGACGGGGGCAGGCCGCTCTCGGTGAGGGCCTGGGCGACGTCGTCGACCACCTCGGGGAACTGGAGCTGGCGGCCGGACAGGTTGATGTTGAGGGTCAGGGGCTTCTCCCGCGGCGGGCTGTTGCGCTGCCACTCGGCGGCCTGCCGGCAGGCCTCGCGCAGCACCCAGGCGCCGAGGGGCCGGATCAGCCCCGACGCCTCGGCCAGGGGGATGAACTCGGTCGGGGGGACCAGCCCCCGGACCGGGTGGTTCCACCGGGCAAGGGCCTCGGCCCCCACGATCTGGCCCGAGCCGAGGTCGAAGGTGGGCTGGTACTGGAGGAACAGCTCCCCGGCCTCCAGCGCGCGCCGCAGGTCACTCTCGAGCTGCACCCGCTGGACCAGCTCGGTGTGCATCTCGGGGTCGTAGCGCTCGAACCCGCCCCGCCCGGCGGCCTTGGCCCGGTACATGGCCAGGTCGGCGTTGCGCAGCAGCTGGTCGGCCCCGTCGACGTCGCTGTCCATCCGGGCGATGCCCATGCTGCCCCGGACATGCAGCTCGCGCCCGTTGACTTCGAAGGGCTGACGCAGCCCGTCCAGTACCCGCTCGGCCACCTGGACGACGTCGATGTCGTCGCTGGCGTCCTCGATTAGCACGGCGAACTCGTCGCCCCCGAACCGGGCCACGGTGTCGCTGGGCCGAACGCAGGAGTGCAGGCGCTCGGCCACCTGGATGAGCAGCCGGTCGCCGGCGGCGTGGCCGAGGCTGTCGTTGACCTCCTTGAAGCCGTCGAGGTCGAGGAACAGCACCGCCACCGACGGGGTCTGACGCCTGGTCCGGAGCAGGGCGTGGTCGACCCGGTCCTTGAACAGCGCCCGGTTGGCCAGCGAGGTCAGCGAGTCGTGGAACGCCTGGTGGACGAGCTGGTCCTCGAGCTGGCGGCGTTCGGAGACGTCGCGGGTGTTGAGCACCAGCCCGCCGACGCTGGGGTTGTCGAGCAGGTTGGTGATGGTGAACTGGACGGTGCAGTGGTGGCCGTCGCGGTGGCGCAGGGGCAGCTCCAGCTCCAGCACGCCGTAGGGCCGCTCGGACACCTCGGCCAGGCCCTCGCGCAGGCGGATCCCAGGGTCGGAGTCGAGGATCTGGGTCAGCGGGCGGCCGAGCAGGTGGGCTTCGCTGTAGCCGAACACCCTGGTCATCGACTCGCTGACGTACTCGACCTTGCTGTCGGCGTCGACCAGGATCACGACCTCGGAGCTGTGCTGGACCAGCGCCTGGAAGCGCTGCTCGCTGGCCCGAAGCTCGGTCGTCCGCTCGACCACCCGGGCCTCCAGATGCCGGGCCAGGGAGAGGTTCTCGAGCAGGCTGAGGACCTGGCGGCCGACCAGGGCGAGGATGATGAACGAGCGGCACCAGGCGGCGAACGAGTCGAGGGTGCCCTGCTGGATCTGGGCCACGGTGCTGACCACGACCGCGCCGACCACGGCGATGTACGGCAGGAACAGCCCCATGCGGTCGACGCTGGTCGAGGCCTCCTCCTCGTCGACCTCCTCCTCCTCGGGCTTGCGGGCGGCCAGCAGGACCAGCAGGTAGCCGAGGAACCAGCCGGCGTCGATCAGCGCTCCCGAGGAGTAGGAGCCGCTGGCGGTGAGGTACACGAAGCCGCTGTCGGCCACCGCGATGGCCACCAGCCCGCCCCCGAGCAGGGGCAGTGGGGTCCCGCGGGTCCCCCGGCCCATCCGGGCCCGGGCCAGGACGAACAGCACGATGGTGCCGACGACCACGTCCCCGATCGGGTAGGCCAGGCTGATGGCCTGGGAGGTGAGGTCGTCGCCGCCGGCGCGGAACAGTGGGCTGAGCACCAGGACCCAGCTGGCCAGCAGCAGCGAGGCCGCGATCATCAGCCCGTCCAGCACCTGGCGGAGCCGCCCGACCAGGCTCTGGGCGGCGAACGGCAGGCTGATCAGGGCGACCGCGGCCAGCGGGGGCGCGGCCAGGTAGCCGACGTCGGCCAGCGACGGGAACGGCACGTCGCGGCCGAGCACGGTCTCATACCAGGTCCAGGCGGCCTGCCCGCTGCCCCAGGACAGGGCCGACAGGCCCATCAGCCGCCACATCCGCTCCTGCTGGGGGCTGGAGAACCGGGCCGTGCGGATGCAGGTGATCCCGGCCGCCCCGGCGGCCGCGATCAGCCCGAAGTTGGAGATGGCCTGGGTGGCCCGCGGGCCGCCCAGCCCCCAGACCAGGCTGACCAGCCACAGCAGGGCGACGATGGCCATGCCCGCGCACTCGGCGAGGAAGCGGCGCTGAGCTGCTGTTCGCGTGTTCATCTCAGGTGCTGATCGGTCGATGTGCTGGCTGCTTGAGCGAACTCAGGTCGCGCGCTTCCCGGTCGATCTACAGGAATGCGACTCGTCGGTCTCCCCTAAAGGAAGCGCAGGATGAGGATGCAACTGATCGATCATCAGATCCGGCTTCAGCTGCCGGCCTACTGGCCGCGCGCCCTCCAGCCCGAGGCGCTCAACCGGATGGATCATCCGACGCCGTTTCTGGTCTGTGACCTGGAGACGGTCCGCGAGCGCTATACCAACCTGACCGCGGCCCTGCCCGGGGTCAGCTGCTTCTACGCGGTGAAGTGCAACCCCGAGCCCGAGCTGCTGGCCGCCTTCGACCAGCTCGGCTCCAGCTTCGAGGTCGCCTCCTGGGCCGAGCTCCAGATGCTCCAGAAGCTCGGCGTCGACCCCGAGCGGGTGCTCTACAGCAACACCGTCAAGCCGGCCGCCCACATCGCCGAGTCGTGGTCGGCCGGGCTCTGGCGCTACGCCTTCGACTCCGAGGGCGAGCTCTACAAGCTGGCCCAGCACGCCCCGGGGGCCGCGGTGTACGTGCGCCTGCGGGTCGACGACTCGACCAGCCTGTTCCCGCTGTCCCGCAAGTTCGGCGCCGAGGCCCAGGAGGCGCGGGCCCTGATGCTGCTGGCTCGCAGCCTCGGCCTGCGGCCCTACGGGGTGACCTTCCACGTCGGGTCGCAGTGCACCACCACGACCGCCTGGCGCCAGGCCATCGCGGCCGTGGGGCGGCTGCTCAGCCGCCTGTCGGGCGACGGCATCACCCTGGAGATGCTGAACCTCGGGGGCGGGTTCCCAGCCCGGTACGTCGAGGACGTGCCGTCGGTCGACCAGATCGCCAACACCATCGAGTCGGCCCTGCACGAGCTGCTCCCCTACCGGCCCGAGCTGCTGGCCGTCGAGCCAGGGCGCTTCCTGGTGGCCGAGAGCGCGGTGCTGGTCGGCGGGGTCCTTGGCCGGGAGGTCAGGGCTGGCGAGAACTGGGCCTATCTGGACGTCGGCGCCTACAACGGGCTGATGGAGACCCAACAGACGGTCAACCAGTGGCGCTACCCGCTGTGGAGCTCGCGGCCGGACCACGCCGCCGCCGACCAGGTGCCGTTCACCGTCACCGGGCCGAGCTGCGACAGCTCCGACACGACCTTCTTCGGTGTCTACCTGCCGGCCACTCTTGACGCCGGGGACCGCCTCTACATCGGTTCGGCCGGCGCCTACACCCTGAGCTACGCCTCCAACTTCAACGGCTTCCCCCCGCCGTCGCCGGTGTTCATCGGGCGGCCATGACCCGGCTGCGCCGCCTGATCGCGACGGCGCTGGTCGACTCGTTCGGGTTGTCGCTGGGCTGGACGGTGTTCAGCCTCCAGATCACGCGCAGCCACGGCCTGGCCGGGCTCGGCCTCTGCAACGCGGCCATGCTGGTCGGGGTGGCGCTGTCGGCGCCGGCGGCTGCGCGGCTCAGCGCCCGCCTCCACGGGCGGGAGCTGCTCCGGGTGACCTGCGTGACCGAGGCCGCCCTCCGGATCGGCACCTTCGCCCTGCTGCTCGCCGGGGCGCCGCTGGCCGTTGTGGTGGTGGCGGTCGCGGCCAGCAACGTGGTCGCCTG
>DATENJ010000442.1:0-16759 GCA_035275125.1 Actinomycetes bacterium
CGGCGTCCTTGTGGACGGCCAGGGCGTCGATCACCCGGACGGTGTCGCTGTCGCGTAGCCGCTCCAGCTCCGCGATGACCTCGCCATGAAAGTTGGGGTGGTTGAACCCCAGTACCAGCAACTGCACCGGCCCAATGGCCATGCTGCTTCCCTCGCTGTCAGTCACTACTTGAGGTCAGGCCGCAACCTCCCGGCCGTGGGCGAGGACCGCCCAGATGACGAAGATGTCCACCGCGATGATGAGGATCGCCTTCCCGGGGCGGTGGTGCCGGTGCTGCATCGGGGGCCGCGGCCTGACATCGGCAGCCAGGCAACCTCGAGGAGGCCAGCTACCACGCCACCGCGGCGGGAACTCGCCAAGCCAATGCGCTAAGCACGCGACACTACCCAGGCCCTGGGTGTTGGGTTGACGGTGCCTTGTGGTAGGTGGTGTCAATGCGACCGGCCGGAACGATCCCGTACCCCTGACCTGCCAACCTCGCCCACGCCGTCCCCGATGGTGGCGAGGACCAGACGGTGAAGCAGGCGGTCTGCAGCCTTATCGCCCTTATCCGAGCCGACAGCCAGGCATGGTTCCCACCGCGATGGCGCGATGGCTGCTCATCGCGCTGACCGGCTCTCAGTTCACCGAGGTGATGGACCGGTTCCTGCCCGGCCCGCAAGAACCTGCTGGACCACCTGTTCACCCTGAGCTCGAGGCGGGCCCTATCCTTGTCCTGACTCTGGTGCGCAACCACACCGACAGCGCTATGTTCTGGTTCACCCCTGGCCGCCGCCATGACCTTCATCGCCGGCCCAATCCTCGGCTCCCGGTGCCTGGCCGAGCCGCTGTACAACATTCTGCTGACCTACGAGCATGACCGGCCCCTCCTGGAGGGTTGGCAGCCGACTGGGTGAGCGATCCCGCCTGAAGGTCGTCGCACCAAGCACGTGCCGCTGTGCTGTCGTCACACTCCCGCCCCCGATTCCAGGGAGCGCGGGGTCACCAGGATGGTGGCGGTGGCCGTCCCATGGTCGAGGTCGCGCCAGCGTTCGACGTCGAGCTCGAGGGTGGCGAGGGCGCCGGTGGGAAACTTCTCCCGAAGTCCAGCCAGTGCGGGCCCGCCCGCGGCGAGTGCGAGGGCCAGGTCCTGGATGCCCGGGTTGTGGGCGATCAGCATGCCCGACGACGCCCGGTTGGGCAGGCGTCGAAGCCGTTCCAGGAGTTGTGCCGCTCCGGCCCCGTACAGCTCCCGCTCGATCCGGATCTCCAGGGCGTCCCCGAGGGTGGGGAGGATGGCCGCCAGTGTCTGGCGGGTCCGCAGCGACGAGGAGCACAGCACCAGACTGGGTCGGATGTCCGAGGCGGCCAGGTGGGCCGCCAACAATTCCGCGGCCCGTCGGCCCCGGGGCGCCAGGGGCCGGTCGGGATCGGGAAGGCGCGGCTGGTCCCAGCTGGACTTGGCATGGCGGACCAACCATAGGGACTTCACAGTGGGATCAGTGTAGTGGGGCCGTTGGGGTGCCGGGAGCCTCTGGGTCTCTGGCCGGGCTGGTCCCTGAGGCCGGGCCCGGATCCGGGGTTCCGCCGGCTCCTGGTGGAAGCCACCACTCGGCCCTGGATGGCAATTTGACCACCGCGTGCACCTTCCAGACGGAAGGTAGGTGCAGAGCGGGCTAACCCGTGACCTTGTCGCCTTTGTGGTGTTGACCGGGTTTCCCGGAACCTTGGGAGTTGGCAGCAACCGCTGTCAAGGGAGGTATCGTCCTGCCTGATGACTGGGAATGCGCGGACGGCTTCGGCACGGAACCGATGGCGGCTCGTGCCCATCGCCGGATGGATCCGCTCCTATGACCGTGGTTGGCTCCGGGGCGACCTCATCGCCGGGGTCGCGGTCGCTGCCCTCATCGTTCCCAAGAACCTGGGCTATGCCGGGATCGCGGGGATCCCGCTGCAGAACGGACTCTACGCGGCAGCCGCCGGCGCGATCCTCTACGCGATCTTCGGGACCAGCCGGCAGATCTCGACCGGGCCGAGCTCGGGTTTGGCGGCCGTGGCCGCGGGCGCCGTCGCGGTCGCCGGGATCACGGGGGTCCAGGACATAGCCTCCTTCGTCGCGGGGGTCACGGTCCTCTCGGGCGCGCTGTACCTGGTCCTCGCGGTGTTCAAGATGGGATGGATCGCGCAGTTCCTGTCGCGGGCGGTGGTCACCGGGTTCCTGTTCGGTGCGGCCCTCGACGTCGTGATCGGTGAGCTTCCCAAGCTCACCGGGACCGAGGTGACCGGCTCGAACCCGCTGCAGGAGCTCTGGTCCTGGCTCGGGACGCTCGGCGACGCCCAGCCGGCGACCGTGCTCGTCGGCGGCGCCGCGCTGGTGGTCGTGTTTGGCTTGCGGGTGGTCGCGCCCCGCGTCCCCGGTGCCCTGGTCCTGGTCGTCGGGGGGCTCGCGGCATCGTGGCTGTTGGATCTCGATACCCACGGTGTCGCCCTCGTCGGCGAGGTACCCAGAGGGCTCCCGACCCTTCAGGTCCCTGACGCCCAGCTGCTGACAGATCATGCCAGCACGGCTGCCCTGGCGGCGGTGGCGCTGGTGCTCATCGGGTTCTCCCAGACCGCCGGCGACGCCAGGGCGTTCGCGGCCAGGCACCGCTACCGGATCGACATCAACCAGGAGTCGGTCGCCCAGGGCATGGCCAACGTCGGCGCCGGGGTGTTCCAAGGCATGCCGGTCTCGACCAGTCTGTCGGCGAGCTCGCTGAACGACCACACGGGCGCCCGCACCGGCCTGGCCTCGCTCACCTCCGGTGTGCTCGTCCTGCTCACCCTGCTGGTGTTGGCGCCGCTGTTCTCGGACCTGCCCACGGCGGTCCTCGGAGCCTTGATCATCGAGGCCGTGGTCATGGGCATGATGGACCTGCCCGAGCTGCGCCGCCTGGCCAGGGTCCAGCGCTTCGACTTCTGGATCGCGGTCGCGGCGATCGCCGCCACGCTCCTTGTCGGTGTGCTCGCTGGGGTGCTGGTCGGGATCGGCCTCTCGCTGCTATGGCTCATCTCGGTGGCCACGCGTCCCCCGATGCCCCTGCTGGGCCGAGACCCGGGCACCCAGGCCTTCCGGGAACTGGACGAGCACCCCGAGGATGAGCGGTTCCCGGGCGTGGTGGTCCTGCGGCTGGACGGCGGACTGTTCTTCGCCACCTCCGACGCCCTGGAGGACCGGATCCGGGAGGTCGCGCTATCGGCACCTGGGGTCACCGGGATCGTGCTCGACTGCGAGGGCATCGACTTCATCGACTCCCAGGGGTCAGCGAAGCTGCGCGAGATCCTCGATCTCACCGAGCGGGCCGGGGTGACCCTGCGGCTTGCCCGGGTCAAGCCAGCGGTCCGCGAGCTGCTGCGACGCGACCACGTCCTGGATCGCATCGGTGACCACAGGATCCACGGAACTATCCCTCACGCCGTGGAGGCACAACTGGTCGCGGCCGCCCCGCCGGAACCCGGACTTGGGAAGGACCTCAACCCTCCCTAACCGGGTAGCTTGGTGACGTGGCGCACCCTGGGGAACCGCCCTTGACGTGCGCGATCGTGCCCGCTATCGACCGGTGTGGTCCGGGATCCACGCTCGTGTGCAGCCCCAGCGCGGCCCAGATGGGGGTTACTGATCCGGGCGGAGTTGTTAGAACGCATCCCTTCGCCCCGACGGTCGCCAGCGACCCGGGGAAACATCGGTCTGCACGGTGTCCCATCCCCGGAGCGTCCCATACCCTGTGAGGGCCCCACCCGTGGGGACGTTGATTGCTGACACGGTTTCTGGGACGGCTGGGATGGGGCAGTCCGGACGGATCGCCTCGGCCGGCTCGGGTGTCCCGGAACCGCTCGTTTCTGCGAACATCATCTGCAGCTGTTTAGGAGATAACTGCCAGTCTTCTGTTCTCTTCGGTCCAGTTGGGTCTGGCCAGGTCAGGTTGGGCGGCGGTTCTGGTGAGTGCGGTCTGTTCGGTTCAGTTGTGGCCTGTGGAATGACTGTGAGACTGCCCACGGTTCGGTGATGATCCGGGCCGTATCGGTGGCGGTGCGGTTGGGCGCCAACCTGCTGGTCGGCCACGGTGCTCCTCTCCCTCACATGTCACTGGGGGGCCTGCTGCCGCGGGTCGTCCGATTCGGTTGTGGCCGCCGCCGGCTCCTCTGGGGTGGCGGTGGGGACCTTGAAGCCGATGAAGCCGTACAGCACATCCAGCAGGGGGCTGAGGAGGTTGAAGAAGCAGAACGGGAAGTAGGCGGCGGTGGGGACGCCCAGGACCCCGGAGATGTAGGCGCCGCAGGTGTTCCAGGGCACCAGGACCGAGGTGACGGTCCCGGAATCCTCGACCGCCCGGGACAGTACCTGGGGGGCCAGCCCGCGCCGTTCGAACTCGCCCCGGAACATGCGGGCGGGCAGCACGACGGCGACGTACTGGTCGCCGGCGACCACATTGAGCCCGATCCCGCTGGAATTGACCGCCCCGATCAGCGAGCCTCGGCGCCTGACCCGGGCCACGATCGGCTCCAGCAGCCGCTGCAGGAAGCCGGCGTGCTCCATCACGGCCGCGAACGACAGGGCACCGAGCACCAGCCAGATAGTGGTCAGCAGGCTGGCCATCCCCCCTCGGGAGAACAGGTCGTCGATCGGCTCCACGCCCGAGTTGCTCACAAAGCCGGTGGCCATGGCGGCGAAGTTGGCCTTGATGGCGGTGGCGAGCGGCCCGAGCTCGGGTTGGTCGACGAAGGCGGTGACGGCCGCCGTCTGGGTGAAGGGGGCCAGGATCCCGGCGAACAGCGCCGACCCGAGGATGGCCAGGAAGGGCGGGACCTTGCGGATGGCGAACACCACCAGCAGGGCGAGGGGGAGCAGGTTGACGGCCGAGATGTTGAACGCCTTGCCGAGCGCCTCCTGGGCCGCCTCGGTGCCCACGGCGCCTTCCGGGTCCGCGTTCAGGCCGAGGAACACGAAGATGACGAGGCTGATCCCGAGCGCCGGGCCGGCGGTCCAGAACATGTTCTTGATGTGCTGGCCGGTGGTGAGGCCGCGGCCGACCAACTGGGGGACCAGGATGGTGGTCTCCGACAGCGGGGTCATCTTGTCGCCGAAGTACGCGCCGCAGATGACCGCCCCGGCGGCGACCTCCTCGGGAAGGCCCAGCACTTTGGCCATTCCGACGAAGGCGACGCCGAGGGTGCCCGCGGTGGTCCAGGAGCTGCCGGTGACCATGCCCACCAGCGCACAAATCGTCGCGGTGGTGACATAGAACCAGGTCGGGCTGACCAGTCTGATGCCGTAGTCCACGACGGTGGGGATCGTGCCGGCCATGTT
Organism: Actinomycetes bacterium; assembly: GCA_035275125.1. Classification (GTDB taxonomy): domain Bacteria; phylum Actinomycetota; class CALGFH01; order CALGFH01; family CALGFH01; genus CALGFH01. The sequence continues at coordinate 5,328 of DATENJ010000442.1, forward strand.
CCAGGTGCCGATTAGCGCGCCGACGGCCAGCAGGATGAAGATCGCCCCCATCGCCGTGGTCACGCCCCCCACGGTCGCGTCGCGGATGGCGGCGACGGTATAGCCGTTCTTGAACGCGATCAGGCTGGCGAACGCGGCGCTGAGCAGCAGGGCGACCTGCAGTGGCCCATTGGTCGCGTCGATCCCGAAGAAGGCGATGGTGAGGGCGAGCAGGACGATCAGCACAACGACGGGAACGATCGCGTCGAACAGGCTCGGCCGGCGGGGCGGCCGGCGGGCCGGGCGCGGCGACGCGTCGGCCTCGGCGCTCCCACGTGCTTCAGAGGTGTCTGCCATGCTGCCGCCTCATGCCACGGCGACCATGGTGGGAACGCCGCCGCCGAACGCTCCGACCTGCTGGCCGCGGTGATGATCCGGACCTCGCGCGAACGCCAGCAGGCCCACCAGGACCAGGGCCAGCGCGACCAGCAGCACCCACCGTCGGGTGTTGTCCATCTCCGTCACCCGCCTCCTAGAGCGGGTCGCGGACCAGTGGGCAGGTCATGCAGTGCCCGCCGCCGCGGCCCTTGCCCAGCTCGAACCCCTCGATAGTGATGACCTCGACCCCGGCCTCGCGCATCTTGGCGATGGTGTAGGTGTTGCGCTCGTAGGCGATGACCACGCCGGGCTCGAGCGCGACCACGTTGTTGCCGTCGTCCCACTGCTCGCGCTCCTGCTGGTAGGCATCCCCGCCGGTCTCGACCACCCGGAGCTTGGGCACCCCCATGGCGTCGGCCACCGCGGGCAGGAAGCCCTCCTCCTCGGTGACGTGAAAGGTGCCGTCCGACCGCCCGGGTCGCAGGCTGATCGCCCGGACCTTGCCCATCACCTGGGGGTACACGGTCACCGTGTCGCGATCTAGCATCGTGAACACCGTGTCCAGATGCATGTGGGCGCGGTCCTTGGTCATGACCACCGCGATCACCCTCTCAGCGGCACCCTTGGCGAACAGCGCCCGAGCGAGCTGCTCGATCATCCGGGCCTGGGAGCGCTCGCTGAGGCCGATCAGCACCGTGCCGTTCCCGATCGGCTGGACGTCGCCGCCCTCCAGCGAGGAGCGGCCGAAGTCCTCGACCTGGAAGCGGCCGTCGTCGCCGAGGTGCGGGTACCAGTACTCGAAGCCGGCGTCGGCGAACATCGGATGGGCGCGGTAGATCGCGGCGACGTTATAGGCCTCCAGCCGGCGGGCGGGCCAGTACATGGGATTGATCGACACCCCGCCGTAGATCCAGCAGGAAGAGTCGCGGGTGAACAGGGTGTTGGGGAGTGGAGGGAGGACGAAGGTGCTGGTGTCGTCCAGCGCGGCCGCCGGCAGCGACACCTCTTTGAACCGGCCGAGGTCCAGCCTCGACTCGGCCACCGTCAGCCCGCCGATCAGGTGCCTGGCCAACTGGTCCGGCTTGAGGTCCCACAGCACGGCGCGGACCTCGTCGACCAGCGACACCCCGACGGTGTACTCCGACGCCGCCAGCTCGATCAGCCGGCGGCGGGCCTCGTCGCTGGCGACCAGCGCCTCGGCCAGCAGGTCGCGGAGCAGAAAGACCTCGACCCCCCGCTGGCGCATCCTGGCCACGAACTGGTCGTGCTCGTACTGAGCCCGCTCCACCCACAACACGTCGTCGAACAGCAGCTCGTCGTGGTTGGAGGGGGTCAGCCGCTGGAGGCTGAGCTCCGGGCGGTGGACCATCACCTTGCGCAGCTTGCCCACCTCTGAGTGGACCCCGAACATGTCCATCGCTTCTCCGTTTCCTGGAGGCGCCGCAGTCACCGGACCACCACCTGGGTGCCGGCGTCGCCGGCCACGATCGCCTCGATCTCGCCCAGGCCGCCGATGGCGGCCCGCTTCCCAGTGGCCTCAACGAACCGACAGGCCGCCTCGACCTTGGGGCCCATCGATCCGGCTACGAACGCCAGCTCGCGCAGCTCGGCCGGCGTGACCTGCCCGAGCTTGCGCTGGGTGGGGGTGCCCCAGCCGGCATAGACGCCGTCGACGTCGGTGGCCATGATGAACAGGTCCGCCCCGACCTCGCGGGCGAGCAGCTGGCTGGCCAGGTCCTTGTCGATCACGGCCTCGACCCCGACCAGGGTGCGCTCGCCGTCGGGCATGAACATGGTGGGGATGCCACCCCCACCGGCGCAGATGACCACGACGTTGTTGTCCAGCAGCCAGCGGATGGGGCGGATCTCGAAGATCCGCCGAGGCTCGGGCGACGGAACCACCCGCCGCCAGCAGTCCCCGTCCGGCTTGAACGCCCATCCCCTCTCGCCGGCCAGCTGGTCAGCCTGCGCCTTGGGGTAGACCGGTCCGACGAACTTCGTCGGGTCCCGAAGGCCGGGTCCGCCGGGTCGACCTCGACCATCGTGAGGATGGTCGCGAACGGCACCTCGACGGGCAGCAGGTTGCCCAGCTCCTGCTCCAGGACATAGCCAATCATGCCTTCGGTCTGGGCGCCCAGCACGTCCAGGGGATAGGCCTCGACCTCGTTGTAGGCGGCAGCCTGGAGCGCCAGCAGCCCCACCTGGGGGCCGTTGCCGTGCGACAGCACCAGCTGGTGCTTGCCCGCCACCGCCGCCAGCGCCGGGGCGGCCGCCCGCACGTTGTGTCGCTGGGCCTCGGCAGTCATCGGCTCGCCCCGCTTCAGCAGCGCGTTGCCGCCCAGGGCCACAACCACTCGCATCGCCGTCCCCCGATCACTCGCCGAGGGTGGCCACCATCACGGCCTTGATGGTGTGCATCCGGTTCTCGGCCTGATCCCAGACGAGCGAGTACCTGGACTCGAAGACCTCGTCGGGACCTCCATGCCGTCCAGGCGTACTGCTCGAGGATCGCCTCGCCGACCCTGGCTCGCGGTGGTGGAAGGCGCGATCACGACGAAGGCAAAGCCCTCGAACACGATAACTCCTGGCCGGGTGGCTTGCCTATCCTCAGGTACCGCCCCACTCGAAGCTGATTCGTCGACTCTTGAGCGGTATGACCCTGACCTCTCCCTTGCTCCAGGTGAAAGAACAGATAGAGCGGCGCCCCCGGCTAAGCCGAGGACGCCGTGGGGCCCAGCTCGTCAGAAGTTCCTTTGTATGTCAGGCAGAGGCAGCGCTGTGTCCCTTAAGGAGGACGGCAGCGACATCTATCGAGGTGGAGGGCGTTCTGCGACAATCGCGGACATCATGGTCAACGCGGCGTCAGGGAGGGCAACCCATGGATCGGGAGGGCCAGACCGCCACCGCCGGAACGCCACTCGCCGAGCAGTTGGGCCGTGTCGGGCTGTGGACCAGCAAGTTGGACCTCCAGCCGGCCGACCAGCTCGGGAGCATCCTCACCGAGCTGGAGGCGCTGGGTTGGGGTTCCCTGTGGTCTTGGGAGGTCTTCGGCCGGGAGGCGCTGACCAACGCCGGGCTGCTGTTGTGCACGAGCCAGCAGCTGGTGATCGGCACCGGGATCGCCAACATCTGGGCGCGTGACCCGGTCGCAATGGCCGCCGCCCAGCGCACCCTTGCCGAGGCCTATCCGGGCCGCTTTGTGCTCGGCCTCGGCGTCAGCCACGCCCCCATCGTGGACGCCCGCGGTCACCGCTATGAGCGGCCGCTGGAGCGGATGCGCGCCTACCTGGACGCCATGGACGCCGCCCCCTGGCAGGGCCCACCGCTCAAGGAGGAGCCGGTGCGGGTGCTGGCCGCCCTTGGCCCTCGCATGCTGGAGCTGGCCGCGGAACGGTCGGCCGGCGCTCTGACCTACAACGCCGCGCCGGAGGCGACCGCCTGGGCGCGGTCGATCCTTGGCAGCGGGCCGCTGCTGGCGGTTGAGCAGGCCGTGGTGGTGGAGCAGGACCCGGCGCAGGCCCGCAGGATCGCCCGCGAGCTCCTCGCCTTCTATCTGACCCTGCCCAACTATGTGCGGGCCTGGGAGCGGGCGGGGTTCAGGCCCGAGGAGTTCGCCGATGGGGGGAGCGACCGGCTGGTCGACGCGGTGGTGGCCTGGGGGAGCCCGGAGGAGATCGCCGAGCGGGTAACGGCCCACCTGGAGGCCGGCGCCGACCACGTCTGCCTCCAGGTGCTCGACCCCGACCCCAACGCCCTCCCAATGGCGGCCTGTCGAGCCCTCGCCCCAGTGTTGCTGGAGCGCTAGACCTGCCAGCGCCCCAGCCATGGCGTCGGGGCGCTTCCAGGACTGGCCTCAGAACGGTTCCTCTGTGTGTCAACTCGGCGGTGGGCGTGGGCGCGGCCGTCTGCTACGCCCTGGCCAGCGTCCGACGCTAGTTCGTCCCTTCGTGGGCGGGTGACAGATGGCGGCAGAGCCGGATCCAGCGGTAGCCGTACCCGGCCACGGCGAGCTTGCCCAGGTCGATGTCGCCGTAGTCGCGGTCGGCGAGCATCTCGGTGGGCGCCTCGGCCACGCTCTCCAGCACACCCAGGTCGAGGGTGGCGTCCTGTTCGTCGAGGTTGTGCAGGAACAGGACGGTGCCGGTGTCGTCGTCGGCCCGGTGGGCCAGCACACCGGGTGGTGTGGGCACGTCCACGTGCGTGCACGAGCCGGTGTTGATCTCAGGACACTCGCGCAGCGTGCGCATCATCCGCTCGAACCAGGTCAACAGGGAGCCGCTGTCGTTGCGCTGCAGCCTGACGTTGACGTTCTCGAAGCCGAAGTCGCCGCCGGTGACGACCGGACGCACCAGCTGCTTGGGGGCGGCGGTGGAGAAGCCGCCGTTGGGCGCCGCCGACCACTGCATCGGGGTCCGGATGGCCTCCCGCCCCTTGAGCGACAGGTCCTCCCCCATGCCGATCTCCTCGCCGTAGCGCAGGACCGGGGTGCCCCGCAGGCTGAACTGCAGCGAGTACGCGAGCTCGACCCGCCGCTGGTCGCCCCCGAGCATCGGCGCCAGGCGCCGCCGGATGCCGCGGTCGTACAGGCGCATGTTCTGGTCGGGCCCGAACTGGGCGAAGACGTCTTGGCGCTGGTCGCTGGTGAGCCGGGAGAGGTCGACCTCGTCGTGGTTGCGCAGGAAAGTGGCCCACTGTGCGCCGGTGGGCAGCGCCGGCGTATCGCGGAGCGCCTCGATGATCGACTCCGGGTTGCGCCGGGCCAGGGCAAGCATCACGCGGCCGTTGAGCATGAAGTCGAACAGCATGTGCAGCCGGTTGGCGGACCCGCCAGCGTCGCCGAAGTAGCGCTTGAGCTGTTCCGGCTCCACGTTGGCCTCGGCCAGCAGGACCGCGTCGCCGTGCTGCCACTGGAGGTGCTGGCGCAGTTCGGTGAGGAAGCCGAAGTCCATCTCGGCGTCGGGGCGGCCCGGTTCGGTGCGCTCGATGATGAACGGCACGGCGTCCATCCGGAAGCCGGTCACCCCGAGCTGGAGCCAGAACGAGCAGATCTTCTTGATCTCCGCACGGACCCGCGGGTTAGTGATGTTCAGGTCGGGCTGGAACTCATAGAACCGGTGGTAGTACCAGGCGCCGGCAGTCTTGTCGTAGGTCCAGGTCTCGTCCTGCTCTCCGGGGAACACCATGCCCTGCTTGCGGTCGGCTGGTTCAGTCTCGGACCAGACGAACCAGTCGCGGTACGGCGAGTCCGATGACGAGCGGGCGGAGACGAACCAGGGATGCTCGTCGGAGGTGTGGTTGACCACCAGGTCGATCATCACCCGGATGCCGCGGCTGTTGGCCGCCTGCAGGAATTCGGCGAAGTCGCCCAGCGTGCCGAGCTTGGGGTGCACGTTGTAGAAGTCGGTGACGTCATAGCCGTCGTCCCGGCCCGGCGACGGGTGGATCGGGTTCAGCCACAGGCAGTTCACACCCAGCCGGGCGAGATAGTCCAGCCTGCGGATCAGGCCGCGGAAGTCGCCGACCCCGTCACCGTCGGCGTCCTGGAAGGTGTCGACGTCCAGGCAGTAGATGATCGCGTTCTCGTACCAGCGCGCACTCATGTCCTCCTGCCTGCCCGAGCGGCACACCAGCCAAACCGTCACCAGCGCACGGTTGACCACAGCTTGCCGGCGCCCCCGAGCAGTCGTCGGGCCGGTCCAGCGCAACAGCAGTTGGCCATCGACACCTGCGACGCTACCGCTGAACTGCCCCCAACACCCAGGCCGATACACCGATCCCTTCGCGACGGGACGCCGTCGCAGCGAATCGGCCGCGAGCTGATCTGCGGAACCGTCGCCCGATCGGCCATTACAAGGCATCCAGGTCCTGTCGGGCGAACGGGTACCGAAGGACCACTATGACCGCCAACACCAGCGCCCCCAGCTGAGCCGGGGGCGCTGGTGAAACTGCTTCTCAGAATGGCGGCGCGTCGTTGAAGCCGCCGCGCTCGGCCTGCCGCTCCCGACCGCTGGAGCGTTTGCCGTTGCCACGCTGGCTGGAGCGCTCGACCTTGGCGGTGGCCCACTTGAACGAGGCGTCGACCTCATCAGCCTCGATCTCGGTCACCGACCGCTTCTCCCCTTCCGGGGTTCCCCGTCCTTGCCAGGTTCAGGTCCTCGCTCACGTGGGTCCCTCTGCGCGCCTCGGGGAAACTAGTGTCGGGCTGGTGCCCGAGGATCAGGCCGCCGGGAGTAGGCCGAGCTGACGGGCTTGGGTGACCGCCTCGGCCCGGCTGTTGACCTGGAGCTTGCGGTAGATGGCCTGGACGTGGCTCCTCACGGTGTTGACCGAGACCGAGAGTTCGCGGCCGATCTCCCGGGTCGAGAGCCGGGTGGGGAGCAGCCGCAGGACGGCCAGCTCCCGCTCGGTCAGGGGTGCGGCCGCCAGCACTGGCCGGCGCGGCCGCGAGCCAAGCGCTTCCTCGGTCTGCTCCAGCAGCGAGGGGAGCATGCCCGGATCCGTTGACTGTTCGACCAGCTCGCGGGCCTGGTCGGCCAGCGCCCGAGCGCCTGGCAGGTCGCCCCGACCGTGACGCACCGACGCGAGCACCAACAGGGCCAAGGTGCGGTGCGGGCCCATGCTGTCGACCTCGAACAGCTCCAGCGCCCGCTCCAGCTGCGCCTCGGCCTCGGCCAGCTGTCCCTGGCGGGCCAGCACCCGGCCCAGGGCCAGGTAGACGATCCCACTCAGCGGCTCGAAGTTGACCCCTTGTGCCTCGGCAGTTGCCATCGCGCCACGGGCCAGCGAGACGGCGTCGGGGTCGTCCTGGTCGGCAGCGATCAGCGAGAGCACCGCCAGGGCGGTGACGACGGCGTACGGCTGTACTGAGGCCGGCACCTGGCTGACCAGGTCCTCGAGCCACGGTCGGGCCTCTGCCGCCTGCCCTGACAGGTACAGCGCTTGGCCGAGCGCCGACCCCGCCCAGGAGGACTCTGCGGGCTGGTCGCCGGCCAACTCCACGGCGCGGCGGGCCGCCTTGAGGGCACGGCCGATGTCGTCGAAGATCAGCGTGGCCCGGGCCAGGGCGGCACCGAACGCCTGCGAACTCATGCCGTCCGGCGGCGGCTCCCCATAGTCCTCGTCCTCGGCGGCGGCCAGCCAGCGTTCGGTCTCCTGCTTGGAGGCGCCCTGGAATCCGCGGCTCCAGGCGGCGATGAGGGCCACTGGGGGATCGGCCAGGATGGCCTCATCCGGCAGCTCCTCCAGCCAGCGGGCCACGGTCACTCGTTGTCCGCCGAGCCAGTGGGCGGCCCAGTGCCGGGAGATCAGCGCACCCGCCTCGTCCAGGTCCCCGGCCGCGCTGGCGTGCCCGATGGCCCCGTCGACGTTGCCGGCCGCCTGGTGCCAGGCCGCGGCCCGCCGATGCAGCACCGGTACCAGGTCGGGCTCGCGGGCGCCAAGCTGCAGGCGCAGCAGGTCGGCGAACAGCTGGTGGTAGCGGTACCACTGGCGGCGGTCGTCCAGCGGCACCACAAACAGGTTCGCTGCCTCCAGCTCGCCCAGCAGCTCGGCGGAGCCTTGGGTCTCCAGCACGGTGTCGCACAGCGGACCCGACAGCCGCTCCAGCACCGAGGTCCGCAACAAAAACTCCCTCAGCTCGGCTGGTTGGCGCTCCAGCACCTCGGCGACCAGGTAGTCGGCCACATGGCGGTCACCGCCGGAGAAGGCGGCGACGAACCCACTGGAATCGGGCCGGCCGCGCAGCGACAGGCCGGCCAGGACCAGCCCGGCCGCCCAGCCTTCGGTCTGTTCGGTCAGGCGGGCCACGTCCTCGGCCGCCAGTGCCAGGCCCATCGAGCCATTCAGCAGCTCGGCGGTCTCCTCGTCGGTGAACTGCAGCTCGCCCACCCGGAGCTCGGCCAGCTCCCCCCGGACCCGCATCCGGGCCAGCGGGAGCGGCGGGTCAAGCCGAGTCGACAGCACCACATGCACGGCGGGCGGGAGATGGTCCAGGAACCAGCCGATGGTCTGGTGGCAGATCGCCTCGGTGATCAGGTGGTAGTCATCCAGCACCAGCACCAGCGGCGCCCCCACCGTGGCCAGGTCGTTGACCAGTGACGGCATCACCACTCGCTCCAGCTCCACGCTGGGGCCCCGCAGCGCCTCCAGGGCCACGGTGCCCACCCCCGGCTCGACGGTCCGCAACGCCGCCACCAGATAGCTCCAGAACCGGGTGGGGTCGTTGTCGCTCTCCTCCAGCGACACCCAGGCCACCCGCCCGCCACCGGCTACGGCCCGCCATTGGGCGAGCAGGGTGGTCTTGCCCGACCCGGCCGGCGCGGCCAGCAGGCACAGCTTGGCCTGCAAGCTGGCCTGGAGCAACGAGATGAGGCCGGCCCGGGGAAGGAGGCCGGCTCGAGGGGCCGGCGCTACCAGCTTGGTCCACAGCAACTCAGGACGGGGCGAGCCGGTCACCTCGCCGGGGTCATCCTCGATCGAGGGAGGGAGCTGGGTTCGATCCATCACAACCCGAGCCGCCCAGGCGGCCAGCACACCGACCAGCACCTGAGGTTGTGCTCCAGCCTCAAGCGACCGAGCGGGCTAGCCTCCAGTTGCGGCACGAGCCCGAGCGCCGATCGGCCACCGCAAGGGGGACCGGAGGGGCCGTCCATGGATGTGAAGTGGTGATCTGCTCCCATGCTGTCTTCACCTAACGCCGCTGGATCGATCAACGTCGTCCAGGAACGCCGAACCACCACGGATCATTCCATGGGATGACTTCAAGGAAGTTGAGGGTCTCGTTCCATTAGGTCGCGGTATGTGGCAACAGGACTAATGTCCGAATATGGGAATGACGGCGTAGCCGCAAGTTGGTTTTCTCTCATTGCGCGCGCAGCGCGCCCGGCCCGCAGGGACGGCTGAATCGTCCGCCCTCCACAATGTCGCCCGGAGTGGGCCGACGAAGGAGGCCCGTCGACGGGCTCTGAATCGGCCAGACGGACTCCTATTCCAGTGGACGCGGCCGGCCGAACCAGTCATGCAGCGAGCCGCCGGTGTGCTCGGACGGGTCGGCGTGGAAGACCGCCGGCGCCTGTGGTCGCCCGAGCCGGTCGGCCTCCTCGGCTGACAGGTTCAGGACCACGTACCGGTCGGTGATGTCGGCGACCTGGTCGGCGTCGGCGAAGCGTGCATAACGGATGAAGCTTCACCGTTCGCTCTACGCTCGACCCGTAATCGTCTGAGGGCAGCAATGCACCGCAGGTGCAGTCAGCCTGTAGTCCAGGGCTGCCGGGGCAGGCGTTCCTGCCCTAGACCCCGCAGGGCTTGCCAGAGATTTGCCAGAAACTGTGCCACGCGTAACCTCGCGTCGCCTCATGACCCGATCCTCCGCATCGCCTTTCACCTGCGCGGTTGTGTGGGGACGCGAGGTGTCGCATGGCGTTGTGAACCACCGGCGCATCGATGGTAAGGATGGGGTCGCCGGTTCGATTCCGGCGGGGGGCTCCACATAGAAACCGCAGGTCAGGCCGGGTCCAGTACCCGGCCTGTTCGATGCTCGGAGAGCTCCAAACCGCCGCCCCTGGCACTCGGGCGGCGGGTTCGCCTTGGCCACGCCCAGGGTGTGGCGCGGCCAGGTTAGCCGGGGCTCGTTTCGCCTATCGGAGTGGCGGCCTCCCGGCCGGCGTGGTGGACGGTGAAGGCCAGGAAGATCTGGGAGAAGCCCCGGAACAGGGCCAGGAACCCCACCCAGAACAGGATCAGGTAGGTCCGCTGGGCCAGGGCGAACACCCGGTCCGACCCCGACACCCAGAACGCCAGCAGGATCAGCAGGATCCCGGTGATCAGGTTGACCCACCAGTAGGGGTTGACCGCCCGCGAGGCCACGCCCTGGATGATGTCGAAGGCGCCGTAGAAGACCAGGATCAGCCCCAGCACCGAGGCGAGGGCGAAGAAGGTGTTGACCGGCCGGATGAAGCCGTACAACCCGCCGAGGAAGAAGATGGCGGCCAGGATGTAGTGCCAGACCTTCCAACCGCCGGGCGTCATGGCGGCGACGCCGACCTCGTTGATCGCGGCGAACAGGAACACCACGCCGAGCAGCACCCCCACGGTCGCGATCGAGCTCGCGTTCAGGCGCAGGACCATCCAGGCGATCAGCAACCACAGGATGCCCGTGACCAGGAAGACCCACCAGTACCGGGCCGCCTCTCGGGCGATCATCCGCTCACCGCTCAGCATTTGGACCTCCCTTGTCGCTTCTGCTCAGCCGGCGGCGACGCTATGCCTGGATCGACAGCAAATCAAGGAGCGTAGCCGCTGTTGCAGAAACGGCCGGTTTCGGACAGGCCTTCTCCAGAGCGGAAACGGACGCAGTCTTCATCCCTTCGGAGGGATGCCACTGCGAGCGCGTGCAGGCGATCATCTGGATGGACCGCTCACCGTGCTCACCAACCTGACCGAGCTGCTCGACGATCCAGATCCGACCGATGCGATCGTCACGCCCTGACCACGGTCAGCAAGGCGACTTCTCCTCTCGGAAGGCAGGCCACCATGGACCGACCCACCCTGATCGGACCCGATGCCTTGCACCGTCCCGCCGCCGAGACGCCCGGGGTGGACCGCCGCGAGGCCTTCGTCGACGACCACGTCTGGGCCGGCCGGTCCCGGACCGAGGGCGGCGCCTGGTCCGGCTGGCACGTCCACCCGGGCCACGACACCTATGTGTTCCAGACCCAGGGCCGCCTGCGATTGGAGTTCGGCCCCGGCGAGGCCGAGAGAAGGATGGCCGCCGAGCCGGGTTGGTCCAGGACGGCGTCGCACAGCGGACCCGACAGGCGCTCCAGCAGCGCGGTCCGGGTCAAGAACCCCCGCCGCCGGGAGATCCGGGCCAGCAGCTCGACTCCACGTACTCGCTCACGAAGCGGTCGCCACCGCCGAACGCCGCTGCCGCTCTCCCGAGCGCGCCACCTTCCTTGAGGTACAGCGCCGCCAGGTACAGCCCCGCCGCCCAGCCCTCGGTCTGCCAGTGCAGCTCCGACACCTCGGCCTCCTCCAGCACCACCTCAGCCGCACCCAGCAGCGACGCCGCCTCGGCG
>DATENJ010000443.1:0-4591 GCA_035275125.1 Actinomycetes bacterium
GGCCCGCGGCCCCGACGGCCGGCTCACCGCGACCCCGCCGTACCGGCGACATCCCGCCGCCCGACGACAACCCACCGCCGCCTGAACCGGCCCGGCAGGGCGGCCATCGACCCCCGGGTGCCAACCTCGGTCCCAGCCCGACCCACGAGCCAGGCGAGTGCATGGGGCCCTACAACTCCCGACTCCCGCCCCGGGCGGTGCCTAGCGCGCCCGACCCCCTCCAGAAGCGGATGGCAACGACCCCAGGCCCCCAGGAGGAGCGATGCATGGGTCCCAACCGACCCGAACCCCCTCGCCCCGCCCCGCTCCCGCCCCCCAGAACAATTCGCTTGCCCGAACGGCCTGGGCGGGGTTGGCTGGGGGTATGAGTATGGTGGTCTTCCGTGTCCGGGGGTGCGCGCAGGCGTGCCGAGCTCGGGCAGCACTTTTTGGCCGGAGGGTGGCTGGCGGCTGAGCTGGTCGAGCAGGCCGGGGTCGGGGCTGGGGACCTGGTGGTCGAGATCGGGGCCGGGACCGGGGTGCTCACCGAGGCGTTGGCGCGGCGGGCCGGGCGGGTGGTGGCGGTCGAGTATGACCCGCGGCTGGCCGAGCGGGCGCGGGCACGGTTGGCCGGCTACTCCAACATCCGGGTGGTGACGGGCGACGCGCTGCTCCTGCCCGTTCCGCGGCGGCCGTTCCGGGTGGTGGCAAACCTGCCGTTCGGGTCGACGGCGGCGGTGCTGCGGCGGCTGCTCGGCGACCCGCGGACCCGGTTGGAGCGGGCCGACCTGGTGGTCCAGGAGCAGGCGGCCAGGCGGTACGCGGCCAGGAGGCCGGGCACCCTGGAGACGATCGCCTGGGGGGCCTGGTACGACCTGGCCACCGGCCGTCGACTCGGCCCCGCCAGCTTCCGGCCCCAGCCCCGGGTGGGGGCTGCGGTGCTGGTCGTCCGCCGTCGCCGGCCGCCGCTGGTCCCGGTGGGCGGGCACCGCCGCTTCACCGCCCTGATGGGTTCGGCGTTCCGCCATCCGGGGCTGCCACTGCGCCGCGCCCTGGTCCCGCCGTTCAGCTATCGGCAGCTGCGCCGCCTGGCCCGCGACCTGGGGTTCCCGCTGGACGCCGGCCCGGCCGACCTCGACGCCGCCCAGTGGGCCGGGCTGTACGCATTCCTCGACAGCGCTCGGCCCGGTGCTCGACCTGGTCCTCGATCTGGTTCTCGACCTGGGAAGACGAGGTGAGAGCCCGTAGGATAAGAGGGAGAACCGCACCTCCTGACCGCTGCGAGGGGGATCGATGGGGACGCTGACGCTCTCCACCCGCATCACCCTGCTGCGCATCGCGCTGATTCCGGTGCTGCTGTGGCTGCTGGTCGCCGAGGGACGGATCGAGCGGGCGGCGGTGCTGGCCACGATCGTGTTCCTGGTCGCGTCGTTCACCGACTTCGTGGACGGCTACCTGGCCAGGCGCTGGCAGCAGACCACCATGATCGGGAACTTCCTCGACACCACCGCCGACAAGCTGCTGGTCGTCGGGGCCCTGCTCGGCCTGATGGCGCTCGACCGGGTCAACGTCTGGATCGCCTTCGTGGTGATCGCCCGGGAGATCGCGGTGCTGGGCCTGCGGGCCATCGCGGCCGCCTCCAACGTGGTCATCTCGGCCAGCATCTGGGGCAAGATCAAGTTCAACGTCCAGGTGGTCGGGATCACCCTGGCCATCCTGCGGCCACAGGTCCGGCTGGGTTCGCTCTGGCTGGACGAATGGGCCATGCTGGCAGTGGCCGTGGTCAGCGCCGCCTCGGCCGTCGACTACTTCGCGCGCTTCGGCGACCTGATACGGGCGGGACGATGAGCGACGGAAGGGCTCGGGAACCCCAAGGGGGTTCCCAATGAATGAGCGGACCTTGATCACCGGAGCCACCGGGTTCGTCGGCGGCCTGCTGGTGTCCCGGCTGGTGGCCGAGGGACGGCCGGTGCGGGCCCTGGTCCGCCACCTGGGGGACCGCGAGCGGCTGCCCGACCCCCGGGTCGAGCTGGCCGTCGGCCACCTCGACGACGAGGAGTCCCTGGTCCGGGCGGCCGACGGCTGTGCGGTCGTCTATCACGTGGCCGGCGTGAACCAGCTCTGCCTGGCCGACCCAGCCCCGCTGTACCAGGCCAACGTCGAGGGCACTCGGCACATGCTGGAGGCGGCCCGGCGGGCCGGGGTGCGGCGGGTCGTCCACACCAGCTCGGCGGCCACCCTGGGTGGGGACGGCAGCACCGTCATGGACGAGACGACCGGCCCGCCGTCGGAGTTCACCTCCCACTACGCCCGCTCCAAGTTCGAGGGCGAGCAGATCGCCCTCGGCTACGACGCGGTCGAGGTGGTGGTGGTCAACCCCAGCTCGGTGCAGGGCCCGGGGCGGACCACCGGGACGGCGGCGGTGTTCATCGGCTACCTGAACGGCCGGCTGCCGTTCGACCTGCCGGCCCGGTTCGGGATCTGCTACACCCTCGACTGCGTCAACGGCCACCTGCTGGCCGAGACCAGGGGCCGGCCCGGCCACCGCTACGTGCTCAACACCGACACGCTGACCAACTCCGAGGCCATCGACCTGATCGCCGTCATCGCCGGTCTGGCCGACCGGCCCCGGACCCTGCCGCTGCCGGTGGCCATGGGGGTGGCCGGCGTGGCCGAGGCCGTCGCCCGGGTCCGCGGCCGCCAGCCCAAGCTGTGCCGAGAGTCGGTCCGCACCCTCGGGCACCCCCACCTCTACGACGGCTCCCGGGCGACCCGCGAGCTCGGCCTGCACTACACCCCCCTGCGCCAGGCCATGGAGGCCACCGTCCGCTGGTACGTGAGCCAGGGCCTGGTCCAGCGGCCCCTGCCCAAGCTCGCCGCCGAGGCTCCCGAGGCCCCCGAGGAGCCGCCCGAGACGACCTCGTTGTTCGAGCCACCATCCGGCCGTGAACGGGAGCGGAGCCCTTGACGCATCTGATGGAAACCGACGTCGTAGTGGTCGGCGGCGGGGTCACCGGCGTGGCCGTCCTGCGCGACCTTGCCCTTCGGGGCGTGCACGCGGTGCTGGTCGAGCGCTTCGACCTCGGCACCGGGACCTCGGGCCGCTGGCACGGCCTGCTCCACTCCGGGGCCCGCTACGCGGTCCGCGACCAGGAGTCGGCCAGGGAGTGCATCGAGGAGAACACCACCCTGCGCCGCATCGCCCCCCACACCATCGAGGACGTCGGCGGCCTGTTCGTGCTCCTGCCAGGGGACGACGAGGCCTACGCCGGGAAGTTCGTCGAGGGCTGCCGGGCCTCGGGGATCCCGACAGAGGAGCTGTCAGCGGCGGCCTCCCACCGGCGCGAGCCGCTGCTCGCCCCCGACGTCAAGCTCGCCTTCGCCGTGCCCGACGGCGGCATCGACTCCTGGGGGCTGATGCGCTCGATGGCCGCCGACGCCGAGGCCAGAGGGTGCAAGGTGCTGGTCCGCCACCCGATCGTGGGGATGGAGCGGACCGACGACCGGATCACCGCGGTCCGAGTGCATGACGCCGTGGCCGGCCAGGACCGGACGATCGGCTGCCAGTGGGTGGTCAACGCCGCCGGCGCCTGGTCGGGCGAGGTCGGCAAGATGGCCGGGGTGCCGCTGACCATGATCGCCGGCAAGGGCGTCATGGTGGTGATGGCCAGCCGCTATGTCCGGGGGGTGGTCAACGCCTGCCGCAAGCCGGCCGACGGCGACATCATCGTGCCCCAGCACGAGGTGGCCATCCTCGGCACCACCTCCGAGCAGGTGACCAGCGCCGACGACATCTCGGTCCCGCCGGCCGACGTCGACCGCATGATCGACATGTGCGCCCAGATGGTCCCGGCGATCGCCTCGGGCCGGGTGCTGCGCGCCTTCGCCGGGTCGCGGCCGCTGTACGTGGCCGAGCCGCCGGCGGGCGGGGCCAATGGCGGTGGCGGTGGCGGTGGCGACACCCGGGAGGTCAGCCGGACCTTCACGGTGGTCGACCACCCCAGGCTGGACGGGCTCGACAACATGTACAGCATCGTCGGCGGCAAGCTGACCACCTGCCGGCAGATGGCCGAGGCGGTGGTCGACCGGCTGGCCGAGCGGATGGGCGTCACCGAGCCGTGCCGGACCGCCACCGAGGTCCTCCCGGGCGCCGACCACGGCACCCACCATGTGGCCGACCCGCTCGCCCGGGTCGAGCGGGACCAGGCCTACGGCGAGCTGATCTGCGAGTGCGAGCTGGTCACCCGGGGCCAGGTCCGGGACGCGGTCGCCTCCGGGCTGACCGAGCTGGAGGACCTGCGCCGCAAGCTCCGCGTCGGCTACGGCCCCTGCCAGGCCGCCTTCTGCGCCTGGCGGGCCGCCGGCATGCTGGCCGAGGCCCGACGGGAGGGGTCCGGGGAACCGCGGAGCGGTGCCCCGGCGGATCACCCCGGCAACGGGTGGGGGCCGGAGGCGACCGCCACCGACGGCGGCCCCGACGCGGTGGCCGGGCTGGAACGGTTCCTCGAGGAGCGCTGGCGCGGGCAGCGGTCGACCATCTGGGGCGACCAGGCCCGTCAGGCCCTGCTCAACCACGCCATCTACCGGGGCATCTTCGACCTCCATGGCGAGG
>DATENJ010000444.1:0-3490 GCA_035275125.1 Actinomycetes bacterium
GAAGTCGACCCCGCCCTCGGCGCAGAGGGCGACCCCGAACCGGGCCGCCCCGAGCTGGAACACCCCGGTGTCGTGACCGGGCCGGTAGCCCTCCTCGCCCTCGCCCAGGTGGCGCTTGCGGTAGACGCCGCCGAGGCGGCCGTCGTGACCGTAGAGCTGGGTGATGTGGAACACCGGCCCGGCGCGCTCGGCGATGCCGAACACCGCGGCCACCCCCGTCCGCGAGGTCGCCTCGAGCAGCGCCAGCACCGCCTCGGCGTCGACGGTCAGGGCCCGTTCGGAGTGGCGGCGCGGGTCGACCGACCCGGTGAGGGAGAACTCGGGGAACACCGCGACCTGGCAGCCCTGCGCCCTGGCCTGCTCGAGCACGGCCGCGTGCGACGCCAGGTTGCCGTCGAGATCGCCCTTGGGGGCGTTCACGGCGGCGAGCAGGATCCGCATGCCGTCCCTCCTGACCAGCGGTGACCGGCTGCCCGAACGCCCGACCCAGCGTAGTTCAACCGCGTGATCCGCCTATCGCCGGAACTGGATAGGATCTGCGCCGACATCCCATCGTGCCGGGGGGCACCACGCCGATGGGACACCATCTGGGAGCGAAGGGGCAGCCAACTTGGTTCCGTTCAGCAAGCGCACGCTTCGTACCGTGCTGGTCGCGCTCGGCCTCAGCGTGGTCGTGGCCGCCGTCCCGACCGTCGCCTCGGCGTCGATCGCGCTCGGCACCGTGGTCAGCGCCAACCCGGCCAACTTCACCCCGAACGTGGCCAGTGGCGCGGTGTACAAGCTCACCCAGGTCGGCGGGACCATGTACGCCGGCGGGACCTTCAGCTCGGTCAGCACCCCGGCCGGGGTGAGCCCCGGCGGGACCTTCGCGCGCAGCAACATCGTCGCCTTCAACGCCTCCACCGGGGTGGTCAGCTCGTTCGCGCCCACGGTCAACGGCGCGGTCTGGGCGATGGCCAGCGACGGCACCTCGCTGTGGATCGGCGGGTCGTTCTCCAGCGTCAACGGGGTGGCCCGGCGCGGGGTGGCCAAGCTCAACCGGACCACCGGAGCGGTCGACGCCGCCTTCAACGCCAACTTCGCCTCCGGCAACGTCACCGAGCTCGCCCTGGTCGGCGGGCGCCTGATCGCCGGCGGCACCTTCCCGGGCAAGCTGCGGGCGGTCAACCCGGCCACCGGGGCCAACACCGGCTACCTGAACCTCTCGATCAGCGGCAGCGTCACCACCAACGCCGGCCCGGTCGAGGTCTACCGCTTCGCCGTCAACCCGGCCGGGACCCGGCTGGTCGCGGTGGGCAACTTCACCTCGGTGGGCGGCCAGACCCGCTACCGGGCGTTCATGCTGACCCTCGGGGCGACCTCGGGGACGCTCAACGCGTGGTACTACCCGCCGCTGCAGAACCTCTGCCGGGCCGGGAGCCTGCCCGACTACATGCGCGACGTCGACTTCTCGCCCGACGGGTCGTGGTTCGCGTTCGTGTCCACCGGCTTCATCCCGCAGGCCGGCGGGGTCGGCCGCGACCTCTGCGACGCCGCCGCCCGGTTCGAGACCGCCGTCACCGCCCCGGCCCGTCCCACCTGGATCAACTACACCGGCGGCGACACCCTGCACTCGGTGGCCGCCACCGACGTGGCCGTCTACGTCCAGGGCCACCAGCGCTGGCTGGACAACCCCCAGGGCTCCAACGCCGCCGGCCCGGGCGCGGTCAGCCGCCCCGGCATCGGCGCCATCAACCCCTCCACCGGCCTCGCCCTGTCCTGGAACCCGACCAAGGACCGCGGCGTCGGCGGCAAGGACCTCTACGTCACCTCCCAGGGCCTCTGGGTCGGCAGCGACACCAACCGCATCGGCAACGAGACCCGCCGCCGCATCGCCCTCATGCCGCTCCCCTAGGCGCTTCCCAACCGCGGCGGGTCAGTCCGGCGGGTCGTCGTGGGGGATGGTGCGCAGGACCCTGGCCGGGGACCCGGCCACGATCGTGTAGGGCTCGACGTCGTCCATGACCAGCGAGCCCCCGCCGACCACGGCGTGGGCGCCGATCACGCACGGCCCGAGGACCATGGCGTTGCTGGCCACCCACGCCCCCTCGCCGATGACGATGTCGCGTCCCGAGCGGGGGATGGCGAGCTGGCGCTCGCGGCCGAACTTGTTGATGTCGTGGGTGCCGGTGAGGACCGACACGTTGTGGCCGAAGAAGGCGTACTCCCCCACCGTGATGGTGCCCGAGCCGACGTTGAACAGGGCGTTGTTGACCACGGCGGTCGGGTGGATGTCCAGCTTCGACCGGTCCCCGTGGACCAGGTACTTGTACATCTCCACGTGGGCCTCGGGACCGGCCTGCCTCGGGTCCTGCTCGGCCAGGACCTGGCGCAGCGGCTCTCGCAGCCAGCGGCCGAGCAGCCGCGCCATCACGCGGTCAAAGGTCGACATCAGCGCCTCCTGTTCTCACCATCCAAGCCGGTTCGCCCGAAGCCGCGTCAGCTTATCGTCGGCCGCTGGGCGTGGTCGCTGAGGACCGGAGCCACAGCGAGGCGCGCGTCGGCTGCATCGTCTGGTCGACCAGGGCCAGCAGCTCGGCCGTGAGGGTGTCGAGGTCGATCTGCCGGTGCAGCCGGTCGCTGAACGCCTCGATGGTGGTGGCGGCGTCGTGGCGGCGCCGGTTGAAGCGCCGGTCGACCGCTGCCTGGACCCGCCGCCTGACCGGCTGGAACAGCGCGGCCACGGCCAGGGTGGCCCCGGCGACGGCCAGGCTCGAGTCGCGGCCCAGGAGCTGGCCCAGCCCGAGGACGACCACGGCGTAGCCACCGCCAAGCAGCAGGGTCAGCAGCCCGTAGGCCAGGGCCCGGCTGATGATCCGGTCCAGGTCGTACAGCCGGTAGCGCAGGATCGCGGCGCCGAGCGCCAACGGCAGGACGGCGACGTAGATGCCGGCCACCCAGCCCAGCAACGCCGGGCTGGCCCCCACGGCCAGCGCGGCCAGGATCGCCAGCGACCCCAGCACGGTCAGCGCGGCCGCCAGCGCCACCCACCGCAGCTGCTGGCACTCGGTGCCGTGGGCCCGGCGGAAGCGCACCACCAGCGACCCGGCGCCGACCACCACGGCGAGGTTGGTGACGGCGAAGCTGAGCTGGTAGACGACCAGCAGCGCACCCCCGAGCCCGGTCAGGTCGAACGGGTTGTCGGGCGTCCGGGACCCCGCGTCAAAGGACCGGGGCGCGAACACGACCACCAGGAGGCTGACCGCCGGCACCACCACCGCCGCCCGGGCCCACCAGCGCCAGCCGGGCGAGGGCAGCGACCCGGTGGGCGTGAGCAGCAGGACGAAGCCCAGCACGGCCAGGGCCGGGACAACGATGGCCGGGAGGTACAGGCTCACCTCAGCCGCCGCCGGGACCGCCCCCGGCCTGGCCAGCAGCCCGTAGTCGGCGTACGCCGAGGCCACCCCACTCGCGTTCAGGAACAGCCCGGAGGCCAGCAGCAGCCACCCCA
>DATENJ010000445.1:0-3404 GCA_035275125.1 Actinomycetes bacterium
GGACGTCGACCGCGACCCGGGCCGGGTTGTGGAGCTCGGAGACGCGGAAGCCGCCGCGCCCGGCCACCCCCAGCCCGAACCGCACCTGGCCCTCGAAGTCGCCGGCGAAGCTGACCTGGCGGAGCACCGGCGAGCTGGGGGTGATGGTGGTGGCCGAGAAGCTCGCCGTGCCGTCCGGGTCGCGGGCCCGGGCCGGCTCGAAGGTGACCTCCGCGAACGCCTCCCCGCGCAGGGCCAGCCGCCGCCCGCCCGCGCCGCTGACCTGGGGCACGTAGTGGACCTGGTAGCCAGGCATCGAGCCCTTGAAGGTGAACAGCACCCGGTCGTAGCCGTCACGCTCGTCGGTCTGGACCGAGGCCAGCTCCGGGGCCTTCCGGCTCCGCCGGTCCCGCTCGACCGGGTCGGCCGAGAACGGCGCCGCCGCGCGGCCGCGGGTGCCCTTGTCCCCGTACCTGGCATCCCAGACCCCGGCCACGAAGGCCACGACCAGCAGCAGGACCAGCGCCCTGCCCATGGTCCGCATGCGGGTCCCTCCTCGAGCCGGTCGCCGCCGGTCGTCTCCCAGGATGGTGCCAGGTCCGCCGCTACAATGAGGCGACCATGGCCACCACACCCGTTCGGCTCGCCGAGACCGGCAGCGGCTTCCTCCAGGAGGTCGCGCTGGGCCCGCTGCTCAGCCGGTTCGCGGTTGACGAGGTGGGTGCGGAAGCGCGCGCCGCCGCCCTGGCCAAGCGGAGCATCAAGAAGGAGTCCAAGGTCGCCGCCCTGCGCCTGGCCGTGGCCGTGATGGACCTGACCACCCTGGAGGGGTCGGACACGGTCGGCAAGGTCCAGGCCCTCTGCTCCAAGGCCCGCCGGCCCGACCCGGCCGACCCCGGGGTCCCGCCGGTCGCGGCCGTCTGCGTCTACCCCTCGCTGGTGGCCACCGCCCGCGAGGCCCTGGCCGGGTCGGGGGTCAAGGTCGCCTCGGTGGCCACCGCCTTCCCCAGCGGCCAGGCGTCGCTGGCCGTGCGCCTGGCCGACGTGGCCGAGGCCGTCGAGGCCGGCGCCGACGAGGTCGACATGGTGATCAACCGTGGCGCCTTCCTGGCCGGGCGGCTCCGGGAGGTGTTCGAGGAGATCGTGGTCGTCAAGGAGGCCTGCGGCCAGGCCCGCCTCAAGGTCATCCTGGAGACCGGCGAGCTCGGCACCCTGGACAACGTCCGCCGGGCCAGCGTCCTGGCCATGGCCGCCGGGGCCGACTTCATCAAGACCTCGACCGGCAAGATCCAGCCGGCCGCCACCCTCCCGGTGGCCCTGGTCATGCTGGAGGCGATCCGCGACTTCCACGACCGCACCGGCCGCATGGTCGGCATGAAGCCGGCCGGCGGCGTCCGCACCGCCAAGCAGGCCATCCAGCACCTGATCGTGGTCAACGAGACCCTCGGTCCCGACTGGCTCACCCCCGAGTGGTTCCGCCTCGGCGCCTCCAGCCTCCTCAACGACTGCCTCATGCAGCTGGCCAAGGAACGCACCGGCCGCTACCAGTCCGGCGACTACTTCACCAAGGACTAGGGGGTCCGAAAGGCAATGGCAGAGCAGCTCGAACGGCGGACCGAGCGGGCGCCGGCCCGGTTCGGGGGGCTGGACTACGCGCCCGCCCCGGAGGCGACCGACCACGTCAAGCTGCGGGCCGACCACGGGCTGCTGATCGGGGGGCGGTGGGTCGAGCCGGCCTCGGGGAAGCATTTCAAGACCATCAGCCCGGCCACCGAGGAGGTCCTGGCCGAGGTGGCCGAGGCCGGTGAGGAGGACGTGGACGCGGCCGTCCGGGCCGCCCGGGCCGCCTACACCAAGGTGTGGTCGAAGCTGTCGGGGGCCGAGCGGGCCAAGTACCTCTACCGGATCGCGCGGATCCTCCAGGAGCGGGCGCGGGAGTTCGCGGTCCTTGAGACGATGAACGGCGGCAAGCCGATCAAGGAGTCCCGCGACGTCGACGTGCCCCTGGCCGCGGCCCACTTCTTCTACCACGCCGGCTGGGCCGACAAGCTGGACTACGCCTTCCCCGGCCGCCGCCCGACCCCCCTGGGGGTCGCCGCCCAGGTCATCCCCTGGAACTTCCCGCTGCTGATGGCGGCCTGGAAGCTGGCCCCGGCCCTGGCCGCCGGCAACACCGTGGTCCTCAAGCCGGCCGAGACGACCCCGCTCACCGCCCTGCGCCTCGGCGAGGTCCTCCTGGAGGCCGAGCTGCCCGAGGGCGTGGTCAACATCCTCACCGGCGCCGGGGCGACCGGCGCGGCCCTGGTCGGCCACGAGGGCGTCGACAAGGTCGCCTTCACCGGCTCGACCGAGGTCGGCAAGGCGATCCAGCGCACCCTGGC
This sequence comes from Actinomycetes bacterium, assembly GCA_035275125.1. Classification (GTDB taxonomy): domain Bacteria; phylum Actinomycetota; class CALGFH01; order CALGFH01; family CALGFH01; genus CALGFH01. The sequence goes on from DATENJ010000445.1 coordinate 2,361, forward strand.
CGGGTCGGGCAAGAAGCTCACCCTGGAGCTTGGGGGCAAGGCGGCCAACATCGTGTTCGAGGATGCCCCGCTCGACCAGGCGGTCGAGGGGATCGTCAACGGCATCTACTTCAACCAGGGCCACGTCTGCTGCGCCGGGTCGCGGCTGCTGGTCCAGGAGTCGATCGCCGAGCCGCTGGTCGACAAGCTCAAGCGGCGCATGGCGACGCTCCGGGTCGGCGACCCGCTGGACAAGAACACCGACGTGGGGGCGATCAACTCCCGAGCCCAGCTGGACAAGATCACCGAGCTGGTCGCCTCGGGCGAGGCCGACGGCGCCGAGGCCTGGCAGGCGCCGTGCGAGCTGCCGGCCCGGGGCTTCTGGTTCCGCCCGACGGTGTTCACCTCGGTCGCCCAGTCCTACCGGATCGCCCAGGAGGAGATCTTCGGGCCGGTGCTGTCGGTGCTGACCTTCCGTACCCCCGACGAGGCGGTGGAGAAGGCCAACAACACCCCCTTCGGGCTGTCGGCCGGGGTCTGGACCGACAAGGGCAGCCGCATCCTGGAGCTGGCCAACCGCATGCGGGCCGGGGTCGTGTGGGCCAACACCTTCAACCGCTTCGACCCCGCCTCGCCGTTCGGCGGCTACAAGGAGTCCGGCTTCGGCCGCGAGGGCGGCCGCCACGGCCTGGCCGCCTACCTCGACCTGTCCTAGGAGGCCAGCCGGTCGGCGAAGGCGGCGACGACCTCGGCGACCTCGCCGGGTGCGCCCAGGTTGGCCATGTGGCCCTGGCCCTCGAGGACGACCACCTCCTCCAGCCGGGGGAGCACGGCGGCCAGGGCGTCGAGCCGTTCCCGCATCTGCGCCGGGCTGCGGCTACCGGCCAGCAGCAGCACCGGCAGGTCAAGGCTGGCGTAGCGACCAAGGCCGACGCCGAGGGACTCGATGGCCTCGTCGTCGGCGATCTGGGCGGCGGCGTGGCCGCGCACGACCTGCCAGGCCGGCGGCACCCGCCGCAAGCCGGCAACCACGAGCCGGCCGGCGCGGGCGATCTCGCGCATGTG
>DATENJ010000446.1:0-2468 GCA_035275125.1 Actinomycetes bacterium
CTGGTCACGCCGGATGGCGTGGTCCGGCGGGTCGCGGAACAGATCGCGTTCCCCAACGGGATGGCGGTCACCCCGGACGACTCGACGCTGATCGTCTCGGAGTCGTTCGGGGGCACGCTCACCGCGTTCGACATCGGCCCCGACGGGAGCCTTTCGAACCGGCGCGTGTGGGCCCCGCTGCCCGGCGACGGCATCGTCCTGGACAACGAAGGAGCAGTGTGGACGCCAGGGTGGACCGAGACCGGCCCGGCCTGCCTGCGGGTCGCCGAGGGCGGGGAGGTGCTGGACACGGTGCCGCTGGACCGGGCCGGGTTCGCCTGCACCCTCGGCGGCGAGGACGGTCGGACGCTGTTCATGCTGGCGGCGGACTGGCGGATGCGGGACGGCTTCGAGGACAACATCAAGCGCCTGACGACCGGACCGGAGACCGGCCAGGTCCTCACCGCCCGCGCCCCGGCCGCCCACGCCGGCCACCCCTGAACGACCGGCAGGGGCGTTGGCGGCTGGGACCTGGGGTACCTGGAAGGTGACGACTCTCGCGGAAAGGACCCCAGCATGGCCACTGCTCCCGACCAGCCCGCCGTCGAGCTCGACCGGGCCGGCCCCATGCCGCTGCTCGGCTTCGGCACCTGGCAGATGACGGGGGCGCGCTGTCAGGCGGCCGTCGGCCACGCCCTCGAGGTCGGCTACCGCCACATCGACACCGCCGCCATGTACCGCAACGAGCGGGAGGTCGGCCGGGCCGTCCGCGACAGCGGGGTCCCGCGCGAGCAGGTGTTCGTCACCACCAAGCTGCCGCCGGGCGACGCCGGCCGCGAGCGGCGCACCCTCGACAGCAGCCTGCGGGCGCTGGGCATGGACTACGTGGACCTGTGGCTGATCCACTGGCCGCCGCGCGACCGGGCCCTGGTCCCGACCTGGAAGGAGCTCCTGGCCGTCCGCGACGACGGGCTGGCCCGCGCGGTCGGGGTCAGCAACTACGGCGTCGCCCAGCTGGACGAGCTGAGCGCCGCCACCGGCGAGCCCCCCCAGGTCAACCAGATCCCGTGGGCACCCTCGCTGTACGACGCCGCCCTGCTGGACGGGCACCGCCGGCGCGGCGTCGTGCTGGAGGGCTACAGCCCCTTCAAGAACACCGACCTGCGCCACCCGGTGCTGACCGGGATCGCCGCCCACCACGGGGTGACACCCGCCCAGGTCGTGCTGCGCTGGCATCTCGACCACCAGGTGGTGGTCATCCCCAAGTCGGCCACCCCCGAGCGGATCGCCACCAACTTCGACGTCTTCGGCTTCTCCCTCGGCGCCGAGGAGCTCGGCCGCATCGACGGCCTGTCGAGCGCCGGCCGCCGGCGCTAACCGGCCGGCGCCGCCTCGGCGGCCTCGGGCTCCGGCTTGGGGAGGGGACGGATCACGAACACCGCCACCGCCAGGGCCAGGGCGGCGAACACGACCGCGAGCTGGAACGAGGTGGAGATGCCGTGGGCGAGGATCTGGTCGGCCCAGGGGGCCGGGAGCTGGCCGGTCTGCTGGAACTGGGCCTGGGCGTCCGGCGGGGCGGTGCGGAGGAACTGGGCGACCTGGGCGGAGGCCTCGTTACGGCTGGCCGTGCCGAAGGCGGTGACCAGGATGGAGAGGCCGAGCGAGCCGCCGACCTGCTGCATGACGTTGAGGAGGCTGGAGGCGGCGCCGGCCTCGTGCGGCGGGACGCCGGCGACGGCGACCACCGTCAGGGGGACGAACAGCAGGCCCATGCCGAGGGAGAACACCACCATCGGGGCGAGGATGCCGTCCACGTAGCCGCTGGTCACCGAGACCTGGGTCAGCCAGACGAGGCCGGTGGTGGCGAGCAGGGCGCCGGCGACCATCAGGCGCTTGGGGCCGATCCGTGGCAGGTACCGGGCGGCGAACTGCGAGGAGATGATGATCCCGGCGGTGACGGGGAGGAACGAGAAGCCGGCCCGGAGAGGGCTGTAGCCGAGGACGTCCTGCACGAACAGGGTGAGGAAGAAGAACATCCCGAACAGGGCCGCGGCCAGGGACAGCATGATGGCGTAGCTGCCGGCCCGGTTGCGGTCGCGGAACATGTGCAGCGGGGTGATGGGCTGGCTGGTCCTGGACTCGATGGAGAAGAACGCGGCCAGCAGGACGGCGGCGGCGGTGAAGGAGCCGACGGTGGTGACGTCGGTCCAGCCGTCGTGGGCGGCACTGATGAACCCGTAGACCAGGGCGGTCATACCGGCGGTGGAGGTGATGGCGCCGGCGAGGTCGAACCTGCCCGGCTGGCGCTCGGACTCGGTGATGTAGAGGGGGGCCAGGGAGGCCAGCAGGACCCCGATGGGCACGTTGACGAACAGCACCCAGCGCCACGACAGCCACGAGGTCAGCATGCCGCCGGCGAGCAGGCCGAGGGCGCCGCCGGCCCCGGCGACCGCGCCGAAGACCCCGAAGGCGCGGTTGCGCTCGGGGCC
>DATENJ010000447.1:0-3655 GCA_035275125.1 Actinomycetes bacterium
TGGGGGCCTCCGGACCCGCATCCTCCCGGCCGGACACGCTGGCAACGGGCTCGGCGGAAGACTTGGGAACCAACGGCCCAGCCGCCGGCGTCGGAGAAGGAGATGGCGGGGTGGAATCGCCGTTGTCGCCCGGCTCAGCATCCTCCCGCGTGTCCGACTCAGGGGGATCGGGAGCTTCTGGCTGATCTGGTTGGAGGCGCCCGGGGCGGGAGGTGGGGTCAGTCGTTCTGTCCACGCTTGCTCCCTCGTGTGGCCCCCGGGCGGGCGTCATGCCCAGCCTATCGGGGCTGGGGCGCTTCCGCGAAGGCTGTCCACAACCTGCGCGGGTCCCATACCGCCGACAGCCGCGGAGGGTTAGGCTGGAAGCGTCCCGATCGCAGTCTTGCCAGCTTCAAAGGAGTCGCCGTGGCCATCCAGGCCGACGCCATCGCCACGTACCTCGCCGAGCTGACGGTGGTCGAGGACGATGTCCTCCGCCACGCCCGCGAGCGCGCGGCGGCCGGGGGCATGCCACCCGTGTCGGCGGACTCCGGGGCGTTCCTGCGCTTCGCGGCCAGCTGGGTGGGTGCTCAGGCAGCGGTCGAGATCGGCTCGGGCGCCGGCTACTCCGGGGTCTGGATCGCGCGGGGACTCGCCCCCAAGGGGATCCTGACGACCATCGAGGCCGACCCCGGGCACCAGCGGCTGGCCAAGGAGACCTATGAGGAGGCCGGCGTCCCGAGCCGGATCCGGGCCATCCTTGGCCGCGCCCTCGACGTGCTCCCGCGACTCACCGACGGCGGCTACGACCTGGCCTTCCTGGATGCGACCAAGTCCGAGTACCCCGAGTACCTCGAGCACGCGCTGCGCCTGGTCCGGCCCGGCGGGGTGATCATCGCCGACAACGTGCTGTGGTCTGGCCGCGTCGCTGACCCGAAGGTGACCGACCCTGACACCGAGGGGCTCCGGATCTACGCGCGCCGCATCGCGGGCGACGACCGGCTCGACTCGGTGATCCTCACAGTCGGTGACGGGCTGGCGGTGTCCCGGGTGCGCCGCAACGAGGAGCTGGAGGCCTGACCGGCCAGTGACGGCGACGTACATGGGCGGGCGACGCGGCCCGCCAGATGGCGACGAGCGACCCCTCCGGGGCCTGCCCGGCGGCCGAGCGCGGCCCCGCCCCACACCGCCCGCAACCCCGCCGGACGACGGCCAACCCGGTCATCAGGCCCCCGGCGACGGCGCCCGTCGACCCGGCAGTCAGGCCCCCGGCGGGGGCACCCGTCGACCTGGGGAGCATGCTCCCGATGATGGTGGCCAAGGGTCCGGCCAGCGCGCTCCGGGCAACGGGGAACGGCCCACCAACGGTGGGTCGGGCGGGGTGGTGCGTCCGTTGCGGCCGCCACGGCCCCTGCGGGTGCTCCCTGGCGGTGCCGAGGCTCCGCCCCTGCGGGTGATCCCGGGCGGCGCGGAGGTACCACCCGGGCACGCCGACGGGGATGGGCACGCGGCAACCGCCGTCCGTACAGCCGTCCCGCCCGATGGCGTTGCCGCCCCGGCCAGGACCCGCCGGCGTGTCACACCGAGGCGGCGCTGGGTGGCCGCGGTCCTCGCGCTGGCCCTTCTGCTGGCCGGGGTGGCGGTGACCGGCCGGGTGGTCGCCGACCGACCCCGGGCCAGCACCTCGTCCACCGCATCGGCAACGACCGCGTCGCCGGGGTCGGTCGCCCTCGCCCGACCCTCGCCGGTCGTGGCCAGCATCGGGACCGGCGACCTGTCCTCGAGCATGGCTACCGGCGCCGGAGCCCTCTGGGTGGCCGGCAGCGAGCAGATCACCCGCATCGACCCCGCGACCAACAACGTGGTGGCCACGATCCCGGTGGCCGCGACCGGCGCCGGCCCGGCCGGAGTGGCCGTGGGAGCCGGTGCCGTCTGGGTCCCGGTCGCCGTTCCGGGCGCCCTGTGGGGCATCGACCCGGCAACCGACAAGGTCACCTCGAAGATCTCGCTCGGCGGGCCGCTCAGTGGGTCCATCTCGGTCAGCGCGGCCGGCGAAACGGTCTGGGTGGCCTGCTGCGGCGGGACGGGCGCATCGACCTCGAGCGGCCGGCTGCTGCGGGTGGACCCCCGCCGCAAGCGGGTCGTCGCTGACATCGCCCTGAACGCCAGCCCGGTCGCCATCGCCGCCAACACCGCGGCCGTGTGGGTGGCCACGGCCGGCGGACAGGTCCTCATGGTCAACCCGAAGCGCAACCGGGTCACGGCCACCATCAACGCCGGCGGCCCGCTCGGCTTCGACCACACGATCGCCGTGGGCGCCAGCGGGGTCTGGCTGGCCGACCCGTTCGACGAGCAGCTCGTTCGGATCGACCCGAAGACCAGGCGGGTGATGGCCCGCATCCCGGCCGGGGCGGTGACGACCCTTGCCGTGACTCGGGACTCCGTGTGGGCGCTGTCGTCCCTTGGCCTTGTCCGGGTCGATCCGGCCGAGGAGCGGGTCGCGGTCATCGACCCGGATCCAGACCTGCGCCGCGCCCGTCTCATCGCCGCGGATGCCGACGCCCTCTGGACCGCCGGCTGGGCCTCCGTCTCCCGGATCGACCCTTCCCTGCTGAGCCCCTAGGCGTTGGCGGCGCGGAGGGCGGCCAGGGGGGCCCGGCGGGCGAAGGCGGTGGCCAGGTCGTCGGTGAACCAGACGTGCATCATCTCGCCGCTGCGGCGGTAGATCTGGCCTTCGGGGCAGGCGCCGTCGACGGGTCGGCCGAGCTTGGCCCGGGTGTCGGGATCCCGGCAGGACTCGTGGTCGTGCCAGCGCGTGATCGGCCCGCCAACCGCCGGGCCCGATGCTCCCCTGGCCGCGGTGTACATGACGCCGACCAGGGTTAGCCGGTCGCCTGGTCCGTTCCAGTAGATGAGCGTCTCGGGACGGGCCGGGTCGAGCACCCGCCCGTCGGCCCGCCAGGCTGGGTTGGGCACGTGCAGGAACCGGACGCGCCGCTCCGGTCCCGCTTCGTCCTTGTCTCTGAACCGGAAGCCGGCCGCTGCCGCGGCGTCGGGGTCACGCCACTGCTCGGCACTGGCCGCCGAGGCCTTCCAGAGCGCTTCGGCCTTGGCGCGCTCCTCGTCGGTGGCCGCGGCCACCTCGGGGAGGTTCGGGCCATGGGTGTGCTCGGCCGTCTCCGGGCCGTTCGCGTCGCCGCCGGTTCCCGCCTCCGTGGCGGTCGCGGTCGCGCTGTCGTGGGCATGGGACGCTTCATCGTGGGCGGCCGCCGGGTCGTGGGCGTGACCCCCGGCGCCGGCCGCCCACACGCCGGTCCCGCCCGCGACCAGGGCCAGGGCGACCACAGCCACGGCGACGCCGAACCGGGCCGGCGTCGAGCGGGGCCGGATGCCCCGAGCCTGCAGCACCAGGTCCATCAGCGCGCCGGCAAGGCCGACCGCGACCAGGGCGATCCCGATCCCGGCGAGCAGGTGACCGGGATTGGAGAGCGCGAACACGCCCTCCTCGGCCGCCAGCCCCGGGTCGCGTGCGTGCAGCACGGCGTCCCAGGCCAGCCCCACCAACAGCAGGACCAGTCCGGCAGCACCGACCAGCACCATGCCGAGCAGCCGGGAGGCCAACGACACGGACACCGGGTCGTTCGGGAGGTGGGCGGTGGACACCGGGCCGCCCGGG
>DATENJ010000448.1:0-5378 GCA_035275125.1 Actinomycetes bacterium
CAGCTGCGGCCGCGGCCGACCACCGGGCGGGTGCCCAAGACGCGGGCCGCGCGGAACGGCAAGGGCGGCAAGGGACGGCTGCTGGCCGTGCTGCTGGTCGTCGGCCTGCTGGCCGCCGGGCTGGTCACCCGGGCCGGCGGCCTGCTCGGCGGGTCGGTCCGGGTGCCGGAGGTCGTTGGACTGGAGGTGGCCGAGGCGACCCGCGACCTCCAGGGCCGCGGCCTGCGGGTCCGGACGGGCCAGGCGGTCGCGTCCGACCACGTCCACGAGGGCCTGGTGGCCACCCAGTCGGTGGCCGGCGGAGAACGGGCCCGGCGCCAGGACACCGTCGTCCTGCAGCCGTCACTCGGGATCACCCTGCCCGACCTGACCCGGCGCCCGGCCGGCGCGGCCACCGGCCGGCTGGAGGACCTGGAGATCCGGTACCGCAAGCAGGCCGACACCAGCCTGACCGTCCCCAAGGGGACCGTCATCGCCACCCGGCCCGACGCCGGCACGGTGCTCAAGGCCAACCAGGTCGTCGCCGTGGTGGTCAGCGCCGGCAGGCCGAAGGTCGCGGTCCCCGACGTGGCCGGGCGGCGGGCCGAGTCCGCCGAGGACGTCCTCGGCGCCGCCCACCTGCGGGTGCGGCGCGAGCGGGTGTTCGACGACAACGTCCCCGACGGCCGGGCGGTCGGCACCGACCCCGGCACCGGGTCGACCGTCCCCTGGGGGTCGACGGTCGTCCTGAAGCTCAGCAAGGGCCCCGACCTGGTCGAGGTGCCCGAGGTCGTCGGCCTGTCCAAACGCGAGGCCGAGCAGCGCCTGGCCGCCGCCGGCCTGCGGGCCCGCTACGTCCTTCCGGTCGGCAGCCGGGTCGTCGAGCAGAGCCCGGCCCCCGGCGAGCAGGCCAAGCGCGGCAGCGAGGTCCGCCTCCTGCTCAACCTGTTCTAGCGGCGTGCGCATCGGGGCCCATGTGTCGGTGGCCGGCGGGCTGGCCAGGGCCGTCGGCAACGCCCGCGACGCCGGCTGCGAGTCGCTCCAGGTGTTCGTGTCCAACGCCCGCGGCTGGGCCCCGCCACTGGTCGACCCGGCGGGCGACGAGCGCTTCCGGACCGACCTGGACGAGGCCTGGCTGGGCCCCCTGTTCGTCCACGCGCCCTACCTGGTCAACTTCGCCAGCGCCACCCCGCTCACCCGGGAACGGTCCCGCGAGGTGGTCTCGGCCACCCTGGCCAAGGCGGCCTCGATCGGCGCCGCCGGCGTTGTCGTCCACGCCGGCCAGGCCCTGGCCAGCGGCCGCGCCGCCGGCCTGGCCACCACCCGCGAGACCCTCCTGCCCCTGGCCGACACCGTCGCCGCGAGCGCCCTCCCCGACCTGGTCCTCGAGCTCACCGCCGGCACCCGGGGAGCCCTTGCGGCCCGGTTCGAGGAGATGGCCGAGCTGCTGGCCGCCTGCGACCACCACCCCAGCCTCAAGGTCTGCATGGACACCTGCCACGCCCAGGCCGCCGGCTACGACCTGACCGACCCCATCGGCGTCACCAAGACCCTCGACGAGCTGTTCGCCACCCTCGGCGACCGGGTCGTCCTCATCCACGCCAACGACTCCCGCGACCCCGTCGGCGCCGGCCGCGACCGCCACTGCCCCATCGGCACCGGCACCATCGGCGACAAGGGCTTCACCGCCATCCTGGCCCACCCCGCCCTCTCCACCCTCCCCATCATCACCGAAACCACCGGCGACCCCACCCAGATGGCCACCGACCTCACCCGCCTCCACACCCTCCGCCCACCCCCACGACCGCAACCGCCGAGCAAGGGTGCGCACTATCCCGTCCAGACGAGGCGCAGCAAGACGACGACGTCACCGCCGGAAGGCACCCAGTAGGTCAGGAACCCACGGCCGCCCGCGAAGACCGCGGTGTACTCGTCTTCGCCATAGGCCACGACGGAGAAGGCCAGACTGGCCATGGTCGGGTTGACCCGCAGCACCGCCACGACGGCGCTGAGATACCCACGAAGCTCGCCCGGGGCGTTGCGTAGCTCAGCGGCAACACGACTGACCGCGAGGACCCTAAAGGCCAAGCTCTTCGGCCAGGTCGTCCCAGGGAACGAGGCCGGACTCGTCACCCTCCGCGACCCGGGCCTTCATGGCCTCCCACTGGGCCCGCTCTTCGGCTGAGACCGGCGGGACCTCGACCGACTCGGAGTTCGGCTGACTGCTCATGGCCTAAGCGTACGCGTTTCACTGCTCCGCTCAAGCCCGCCGCGCCCTCCTGTGGACAACGCTGGTCGGGCCGACGCGGTCACCGGGATCTGCCGTGCTAGGCGTGGCGGCTGGGTCAGGGGTGGGCGGCCGGGTTGCGGCCGTTCCATTCGGTCAGGGGGGCGCAGTGCCAGGTTCAGCGGGTCTGGCGGGGGAGGTCGGGGAGGGCGACGCGGCCGTTGCACCACAGGAGGGCCGGCCATGGGTCGGTGGTGGGCGCCCAGGGGAACAGCCGGGCCAGGGTGGCCCGGACCAGCCCGTGCGGCGGGGTGAAGGGCACGCCGAGGCCGCGGGCGGCGTCGTCGGTGTGGACCAGGAGCTCGTCGCAGGCCATGGCCGCGAACCCCGACGGGTCGGCCTGTCCCATCGGGTGCCAGCCCCTGGCGCTCGCCGGGCTGGCGTCGATCACCCTGGCCAGGATGGTCGCCACGACCCCGACCGTCCTGACGAGGTCGGTGTTGGCGGTCCCGGGCCGGACCCGTAGCTCCATCGTCTCCAGCCGCTGCGCCCCGCCGGCCAGGTCGCTGGCGTACCAGAGGGTCCCCCCGGCGATGTGGCCGACGGCATCGGCCACCGTCCAGTCCATCTCGGGGATGGGGCGGGTCCAGTCCTGGCCGGCGGCCGGGCCGAGCAGCGCCTGGCAGGCCAGGGCCGCCTCGAGCACGTGCCGTCCCTGCATGCGCTCATCCTCGCCGACCCTGTGGGCGGCCGCCACCGGCCTGACGGCGCCGGGTCGTAGGATCGTCCCCGTCCGGTCCATCAGAGGAGGTCGTCGTGGTCGCCACCCGTCGGGGGGTTGGTGCCTACCGGTGGGAGCTGGCCATGCTGGCCGTGACCGCCGTGTGGGGGTCGACCTTCGTGCTGGTGCGCGACGCGGTCGCCCAGGTCCCGCCGTTCACCTTCATCGCCTACCGGTTCCTGGCCGCGGCCCTGCTGCTGACCGCCATCCGGCCCCGGCTGGCCCTCGGGGGGCCCGGTGCCGACCGCCGGCCTGGCCTGGACGGCGGGGGGCGGCTGGGGCCACTGGCCGCCGGGGTGGTGATCGGGCTGGTGCTGGTCGCCGGGTACGGGTTCCAGACGGTCGGGCTCCAGTACACCACCGCGTCCAACGCCGGGTTCATCACCGGGCTGTCGGTGGTGCTGACGCCCCTGCTCGGGGCCCTGCTGCTGCGCCAGGCGGCGGGGCGGTGGCCGGTGACCGGGGCCTGTGTGGCCGCGGTCGGGCTGGCGCTGCTGTCGCTGCAGCAGCTGGAGGTCCGCCGGGGCGACGCGCTGGTGTTCGCCTGCGCGGTCGCCTTCGCCACCCACATCCTGCTCCTGGGCCGCTACGCCCCCCGGCTCTCCACCTACCGGCTGGCCGTGGTCCAGCTGGCCACGGCCGGGCTCCTCGCTCTGATCTGGGCCGGGCTGGCCGGCGACCTGACCGTCCCGACCTCGGCCGACGTGTGGGTCGCCCTGGCCATCACCTCGGTGGCCGCCTCGGCCGGGGCGTTCCTGATCCAGACCCGGGCCCAGCGCGAGGTCTCCCCCACCCGCACCGCCGTCATCTTCACCATGGAGCCGGTGTTCGCCGGCCTGTTCGGGTTCCTGCTTGCCGGCGACCGCCTCTCCGGGCGAGGCTGGCTCGGCGCCGGCCTGATCCTTGCCGGGATGCTGACCGCCGAGCTCGGCGGCCGGCTCCCGGCCGCCCCTGGCCGGCTCCGGACCGACGGAGGCCAGCCATGATCCGAGTGCGCGTGCTGCGGGACGGGCAGGAGCTGGAGGATGTGGCATTGGCCGACCTGGCGACGGTCCGTGCCGAGCCCGGGGCCCTGATCTGGGTCGAGGCGGTCTCCCCGACCCCCGACGAGCTGGCCACCCTCGGCCAGGAGTTCAGCATCCACGAGGTCGCCCTCGAGGACATGGAGATCGGCGAGCGCCAGCGGCCCAAGGTCGAGCAGTACCCGGACCAGGGCCAGGTGCTGCTGGTCTACTACGCCGCCCTCCCGAACACGGACGGGAAGCCGACCCGGCTCGTCGAGGTCGACCTGATCGCCGGCCAGAACTACCTGATCACCTCCCACGGCGGCGCGCCGGTCGACCCCATGCCGTTCGCCCGCCGGGTCAAGGCCCGCCGGGAGCTGGCCAGCGAGGGGGCCGGCTACCTGCTCTATGTGGCCCTTGACGAGCTGGTGGACACCTTCTTCCCGGCCCTCGACACGATCGGCGAGCGGCTGGTCGACGTCGAGGAGGCGGTCCTGGCCGGTGACACCGACGTCCAGGGCCGGATCCTGGCCATCCGCAAGGAGCTGATCGAGGTCCGGCGGATCGTCGGGCCGATGCGCGACGCCATGGTGGTGCTGCTCCGCCGCGACCTCGGCCTGTTCAGCGACGAGGCCCAGCGGTACCTCCAGGACGTCTACGACCACCTGATCCGGCTCACCGAGAGTGTCGAGGACTACCAGGAGGTGCTGACCGGCACCTTGGACGCCAACGCCACCCTTGCCTCCAACCGGGTCAACACCGTAGCCCGCAACCTGGCCGCCTATGCGGCCATCTTCGCGGTGGTCACCATGATCAGCGGCATCTACGGGATGAACTTCCACCACATGCCCGAGCTGAGCTGGCGGTTGGGGTACGCCTGGGCGGTCGGGCTGATGGTGCTGACCGCGGGCGGCCTGTGGATCTATTTCAAGCGGAAGGGCTGGTTATAGAGAATACGGGGATGGACGACACGCTGGCCCGGGTCGCGACCCGGGTGGCCGAGCGCTTCCCGGCCGACCTGGAGCGGATCCGCGACTATCTCAAGATGCCGTCGGTGAGCGCCACCGGCGAGGGGGTCCGGGCCGTGGCCGAGGCCACCGGGGCCTGGATCGAGGGCGCCGGCGGGTCCTTCGAGCTGGTCGAGACGCCGGGCCACCCGCTGGTCCTGGGGGAGCTGCCCGGCCCGCCGACCGCGCCCCGGCTGCTGCGCTACGGCATGTACGACGTGCAGCCGGCCCAGGAGCCGGACTGGACCTCGCCGCCGTTCGCGGCCGAGGTCCGCGACCTGCCCGGGGTCGGCCCGGCGGTGGTGGCCAGGGGCAGCGCCAACTCCAAGAGCTGCCTTGCCTGCTTCTTCCTGGCCGTCGAGGTGCTGCGCGAGCTGGAC
>DATENJ010000449.1:0-2341 GCA_035275125.1 Actinomycetes bacterium
GGGCGCTGGAACGCCTCGCCTCCCGCGCCGGCCAGGTCGCCGACGCCAACGACCGGGCGGTGGCGGCCATGCAGGCGGCCGAGCCGCGGGTGGTGGGGATCGGGCGGGCCGGTGACCTGCTGCCCGGCCTGGACGAACGGACCCTGCTGCACGCCGGCCCGCCGATCGACTGGGCCGAGATGTGCGGGCCGCTGCGGGGTGCGATCATCGGGGCGGCCGTCCACGAGGGCATCGCCGCCGACCCGGAGGAAGCGGTGCGGCTCGCCGAGCGGGGCGGGCTGCGGTTCGGTCCCTGCCATGAGCGCGGGGCCGTCGGGCCGATGGCCGGGGTGGTCAGCGCCTCCATGCCGGTGTGGGTGGTCGAGAACGGCGCCTCGGGCAACCGCGCGTTCTGCACCCTCAACGAGGGTCTTGGCAAGGTGCTCCGCTACGGCGCCTACGACGCCCAGGTGCTGGACCGGCTGGCCTGGATGCGGGACGTCCTGGCCCGGGTCCTGGCCGCCGCGCTGGGGCGGCTGTCGGAGCCCCTCGACCTCAGGGCCCTGATCGCCCAGGCGCTGCAGATGGGCGACGAGGGCCACAACCGCAACCGGGCCGGCACCTCGCTGCTGCTGCGGGCGCTGCTGCCGGCCCTGCTGACCATCGAGGAGCCGACCGCCGACGTGGTCGCCGCGGCCGAGTTCATCTCCGGGAACGACCACTTCTTCCTCAACCTGGCCATGGCCGCCGGCAAGGCCACCGCCGACGCGGCCGCCGGGACGGCCAGCTCGTCGATCGTGACCGCCATGGCCCGCAACGGCACCGAGTTCGGGGTCCGCCTCGCCAGCACTGGCGACCGCTGGTTCACCGGCCCGGCCGGCGTCGTCGACGGCCTGTACCTGCCCGGGTTCGGTCCCGAGGACGCCAACCGCGACATCGGCGACTCGACCATCACCGAGACCATCGGCATCGGCGGGATGGCCATGGCCGCCGCCCCGGCGATCGTCCGCTTCGTCGGCGGCAGCCCCTCCGACGCGGTCGCGGCCACCCTGGCCATGTACGACATCACCTGGGCCGAGAGCGCCTCCTACCAGCTACCCACGCTGGGCTTCCGCGGCACCCCGCTCGGCATCGACGCCCGCGAGGTCGTCCACACCGGCGTCCTCCCCACCGTCAACACCGGCATCGCCCACAAGGACCCTGGCGTCGGCCAGGTCGGCGCCGGCCTGGTCGAACCGCCCATGGAGGCGTTCGTGTCCGCCACCCGGGCCCTCGCCGACACCGGCTGAGCGGCCCCGCACATGGTCACCCTCCCCGCCCACCTGGTCGCCACCCCGGTGCTCGAGCGCCTCGCCGCCGACCGCCGCCGGGAAGGGCCGGAGAGCCGGGACGGCGAGCTCGAGGGCATGGTCCTCGGTGCCGGCCCGCACAGGCCGACTGGCGAGCTCGAGGGCGTGGTCCTCGGTGCCGGGGCCACCGCCGCCTGGGTCGACCTGGACGGGTTCGTCATCGCCATCACGACCCGCGAGGTGCCGCTCCTCCCCAACGCCATCGCCCTGGCCGCCGGGTCCGGCGCCCTGGCCGGTGCCGGCGCCGGGTCGGGCGCAACCGCCCGGCTCGCCCCGGGCCGGGTGACGCTTGGCCCCCTCCAGGTCACCTGGGACCCGACCGCCCCCCCGTCCTGGGACCCGACGGTCCCCGTTCCCGCAGGCGCCACGCGGCAGGCGGTCAGCGCCCGCGGGGCGGCGCTCCTCCGTGCCCTCGGGGCCGAGAGGGCTGTGGACAACCAGGAGCACGCCCGTTCCCGGCCAGCTACGCTCCCCCACCGGGGGCCCACACAACCGGCGGGCGCAGAAGCGCACGTCCCGAGCGCGGAGGCGCACCTCCCGAGCGCGGAGGCGCACCTCCCGGGACCAGAGGCGCACCTCCCGGGACGGCAGCCGGATCCGGAGGTGGATCGGGAGCTGGTTCGACCCTCGGTTCGACCCTCGGTTCGACCCCTGGATCGACCCCTGGATCGGGAGCTGGTCCAACACCTGGTCCACGAACTGGGGCGGATCGGGCTGGCCACCGCGGTCGACCCGGAGGGGGCGGCCGGGCTGACTCTGCTGTTCCGGGGGATTCAGCAGCGCGACCCGGAGCCCGCCGCTGCGGGCGCCCGCGAGCTGCTGGGGCGTGGGCCAGGGCTGACCCCGGAGGGTGACGACCTGCTGGCCGCGGTCGCAGGGACCGTGGCGGTGCTTGGCCCGGCGGCAGGGATGGGTCGGTCGTTCCTGCGGCGCGTGCTGGCCGCTCTCGTCGATCCGGCGCCTGAGCGGACGACCACGCTGTCGGCAACGCTGCTCGAGCTGGCCGCCCGTGG
>DATENJ010000450.1:0-2763 GCA_035275125.1 Actinomycetes bacterium
GCCGGGCGGCATGGGCGGCCTGCTCGACGGCGGCACGCCCGACAGCGAGCTGGTGGCGCTGCTCAGCCAGGACGCCGGCCGCTACACCTGGGTCGCGGCCGCCATCGGGTCCAACTCGGCCGCCGGCGTCCAGCTGGCCACCGGCGAGCCCGTCATGGCCATCGGCGGCTTCAACGGCAGCGACCCCGCCCCCTCCCTCGAGCAGTTCCAGCAGCTCGTGGCCGAGGGGAAGATCCACTACTTCCTGGGCGGCGGCCGCATGGGCGGCCGGTCGATGGGCGGCAGCGACACCTCCCAGCAGATCAGCGCCTGGGTGGCGGCCACCTTCAGCGCCACCTCGGTCGGCGGGGCCACCGTCTACGACCTCACCGCCGGCTGATGCTCACCACCAGCCCTGGTGCTTGGCCCAGCGCAGCAGGGTCCCCGACAGGGCCGCCATGATGACCAGCACGACCGCGAGCTGGCCCCAGTGGGTGGAGTCGTTGACGATGATGTTCATCCCGTAGACCGAGGAGATGGCCGTGATCGGCAGGGTGACGGCGGCGATCACGGCCAGGCGCTCGGCGGCGATGGTCATCTTGGTGTTGGTCCGCGACTGGTGGAACTCGATCACCGCCTGGAGGAACTCGGTCTCGCCGTCGGCCATGCCCTTGATCCGGTCGAACTGGTCGGCGACGTCGGCGGCCATCGGCTGGGCCTCGGCGGGCACGAAGCGGGTCAGGGTGGCCATGCGCCCGTAGATCTCCCGGCTGAGGGCGGACATCGTCTTGACCGCGATCAGCCCGTGACGGGCCCGGAACAGCTCCTCGAGGAACTCCTCAGGGTCCTCGTGCTCCTCGCCCATGACCCGCTGCTCAAGGAGCCCGACCTCGAGGGCGAGGATCCCAAGGAACTCCTCCTGGTGGCGGGTCATGGCCGAGATGATCGCGTGCGACAGCTCGTACGACGTGCGCGGGCGCATGCGCCCACCCTGGACCCGCTTGAGGACGGCGTTTGTCTCCCGGAAGGCGAGCTCGGGGATGACCTCCGGGTCGAGCGGCCCGTGCACCGTGACCAGGTAACCGCGGCCGACGAACTGGTCGAGCTCCAGGTGGTGGACGTGGCCGCCCTTGCCCAGCTCGGGCGAGTGCAGGGCGGTGAACACGTGGTCGGGGTAGACGTGCACCTTGGGGACGTGGTTGCGGTTCTCGCAGTCCTGGATGGCCAGCGGGTGGAACTTGAACACCTCGGCCAGCACCTGGGCGGCCTCCCGGTCGACGCGCGGGATGTCGACCCAGACAAGCCCTTCCCGCCGCTCGAGGAGGTCAGGCAGGTCCTCGACGGCGCACTGGGAGACCCCGGCGTCGGTGATCAGGTGGACGTCCATCCAGCCGCTCCTTCCCGGCCGCCCCAGGTGGCTACCGGCCCCCAGTATTGTCGCAGGTCAGCGACGACGGACGCGGCGGGCGTCCGGCCCCCGCTCCAGGTCGATCTCGCGCAGCAGCCGGTCGACGTTGGCCAGCAGGCTTCCCTGGATGTGCCACAGCTCCAGGTCGGTGCGGGCGTCGACCAGCATCAGCTCGGCCAGCACGTCGCGGTGGGTGCGGGCGATCTCGAGGGCGATGTGCAGCGGCACGGCCTCGCGCGGGGGGCCGGCGACCTCGGGGGCGACCAGCTGGCCGAAGGCGGCCACGCCGCCGCCGAGCTCGACCAGCAGCCGCCCAAGGGCGACCAGCAGCTCGGGCTCGGCCTGGTCGGTCGCCTCCACCGCCTCGGCCAGGTCGGCCAGGTCGAGGGTGATCGCCCTGACCTGGACGGCCCCGTGCTCGAGGGCGGCGAGGGCGGCCCGGAGGCTCGAGGCGCCCTCGCGGACCCGGCGCTGGCGCGGGTTGAGCCGCAGGCTCTCCTCCCCCCGGGCCAGGGCGACCAGGGCCACCCGCAGCGGCCGGTCCAGGTCGCGGGCCCGGTCCTCCCAGCTGCGGGCCTGCTCGCTCGACCAGCCCTCGGTCAGCTCCTCCCCCATCGACGACAGCAGCTCGGCCATCTCCGTGGCCAGCGCGCCGATCGCGTCGCCGGCCGGCTGGACGTACATCGGCGGCCGGAGCAGGAAGCTCACCACCACGCCGGTGACGGCGCCGATCAGCGTCTCGACCACCCGGGAGAGGGCGGCCGTCCCGGTCTGGCCGGCCACGGCCAGCACCAGCATGGCGCTGATCGGGACCTCGAGGGTGTGGTCGCCGAGCCGCAGGATCGTCCCGACGGCCAGGGCGGCGAAGATGACGATGCCAAGGCTCCACCAGGTCAGCCCGACGAAGTGGGAGACCAGCACGGCCACCAGCACGCCGGCGACCACGCTGCCGACCCGCTCGATCCCGCTCTTGACCGTCTCGAAGATGGTCAGCTGGGCCACCAGCAGCGCCGTCAGGGGGGCCAGCAGCGGCGGGACCTGGTCGCCGAGCAGCCAGACCGCCAGCAGGTAGGCCAGCACCGCGGCCAGGGTGGTCTTGGCCGTCCGCCAGCCCGGCGGGTCGCCGTGTCCCCGGTACCTGGCCCGCAGCGTGCGGACCGCCATCCGCAGCCGGTTCACGGCCTGCCGGGCTCCTTCGCGGCCAGCTTGGCTGCAAGCGCCTCGGGCGAGGTCAGGTCCTGGACCCCGAGCCGCTCGAACAGGGCCCGGGCCCGCTCCCGGGCGGCCGGGCGCTGGCCCGGCTCCCCGTGCCGGCCCAGCATGTCCAGGGCCAGCGCCTGCTCATAGCGCATACCGAACCCCTCGGCGGCGGCCAG
>DATENJ010000451.1:0-2246 GCA_035275125.1 Actinomycetes bacterium
CCGAGCGCGGGATCGGCGCCCGGCCGGGCGTGCTGGCCCGGGTGCCGTGGGAACTGGCCGTGCTCGCCCTGGCCGGCCTGGCCTACCAGCGGCTGGCCAGCGAGCGGCCGCCGGTGGCCACCGGCACCGAGCCGCCCCGGATCGACCTGCTGCTGCTCGCCTTCCCGATGCTGTTCCTGGTCGGCACTGTCGGCCTGGCCGTGCGCCTGCTCGGGCCGGTGGTGCGGCGGCTCCGCACCGCCGGGTCGAGCTGGCCCCACGCCATGTACCTGGCCGCCCGCCGGGTCGCCCACGGGGCTCGGCTGGCCCTACTGCTGGTCGCCGCCTCGGCCCTGTCGATCGGGGTGATGGTGTACGCGGCCACCCTGACCCTGTCGGTGCGGGCCACCCTGGACGCCAAGGCCAGGACCTTCGTCGGCAGCGACGTTTCGGTGGAGGGGTTCACCCGCGACGCGGCCCTCCCGGCCGACCTCGACGCCACCGTCGTCCACCGCTACGAGGAGGTCCTTGTCGGCGGCAACCCGGTGATGATGCTGGCCATCGACCCGGCCACCTTCGCCAGGGGCGCGTTCTGGGACGGCTCCCTGGCCGACAAGCCGCTTGACCGGATCGTGGCCGACCTCGCCCCCGGCGCAGGCGGGCAGCCGGTGCCGGTGGTGGTGGTCGGCCGCACCCTGCCCGACCGGTTCGCCTTCGACCTGTTCCTCGGCACCCAGGGCCGCAGCGTCCGGTACCAGGCCCGGGTGTCCGACCGGGTCCGGGCGTTCCCCGGGATGCGGGCCAACCCGCTGGTGGTGATCGACCGCCGCGCCCTTGCCGGGCTCGACCCGGCCAAGGAGACGCTGCTGTGGGCGCGCGGGGAGCGCGAGCAGGTGCTGGCCGCCCTCGACCGGGCCGACGTCCGGGTCGTCGGCGTGGTCACCGACGCCCGCGACGTGCTGGACGTGACCAGCTTCCTGGCCACCTCCTGGACCTTCGGGTTCCTCCAGGCCCTCGGGATCCTGACCGGGCTGATCTGTGCCGGCGGGCTGCTGCTGTACCTCGAGACCCGCCAGCGCAGCCGTCGGGCCGCCTACGCCCTCTCGCGGCGGATGGGGCTGTCGCGGGCCGCCCACCTGGGGTCGCTGCTGGCCGAGGTGGGCGGGACCCTGCTCGGCGGGTTCGCCATCGGGGCCGGGCTGTCGTTCGTGGCCGCCCGGCTGGTCTACCTGCGGCTGGACGCCCTGCCGACGGTCCCGCCGGTGCCGCTGCTGCGGACCCCGGTGCCGGCCCTGGCCGGCACGGCCGCGGCCGTGCTCGCCGTCACCTGGCTGGCCGCCTGGATGGCCCAGCGGTCGGCCGACCGGACCAACCTGGCGGAGGTGCTGCGCCTTGCCGAGTGAGCCGGCCGGTGTCGCCTGTGCCGGGGTGGTCAAGGAGTACGCCACCGCCACCGGGACGGTGCTGGCCCTCAAGGGGGTCGACGCCGCCTTCCCGGCCGGGCAGGTGACGGCGGTGGTGGGGCCGTCGGGCTCTGGCAAGTCGTCGCTGCTGCGCATCCTGGCCTGCGTCGACCGCCCGACCGCCGGGTCGGTGCGGGTCGGCGGGGTCGACGTCGCCGCGCTGGGCGCCAGGGGGCGGCGGCGGGTCCGCCGGCAGCTGGTCGGCTACGTCTTCCAGCAGCCGGGCGACAACCTGCTGCCCTACCTGACCACCACGGAGCAGCTGGAGCTGGCCGCCCAGCTTCGCGGCCGGCGGGAGGGGGTCGTGGAGCAGGTCGAGCGGCTGCTGGCCGCGCTCGGACTCGAGCACCGGGCCGGGCACCGGCCCGAGCAGCTGTCCGGGGGCGAGCAGCAGCGGCTGGCGTTCGCGGCGGCGGTGATCGGCGGGCCGGCCCTGGTGGTCGCCGACGAGCCGACCGCCGAGCTGGACACCGAGGCCGGGGAGCGGCTGATGCGGGCGGTGCTGGGCCTGCGCGACCAGGGGACCAGCCTGGTCCTGTCCTCCCACGACCCGGTGGTGACCGGAGCCGTCGACGGGATCGTGCGGCTCCACGACGGGGAGGTGAGCTGAGCTGGCCGAGCCGCTGCTGGAGGCGCGGGGGCTGGACAAGACCTACCGGCGAGGGGCCGAGCGGGTCCATGCCCTGCGCGAGGTCGACCTGGCCCTCTACCCGGGGGAGCTGGTCGCCCTGGTCGGGCCGTCGGGCTCGGGCAAGAGTTCGCTGCTGGGGGTGCTCGCCGGCTGGGAGCCGCCCGACGCCGGCG
>DATENJ010000452.1:0-2615 GCA_035275125.1 Actinomycetes bacterium
CGGCCGGCTCTCCCCCGCCGGCAGGCGCCGCCCTCCGGCCCGCCTGGCCGGGTCGACGAACACCGCCAGCGACGGCGGCAGCCGCAGACTCCGGACGTCGGCGCAGGCCACGGCCACCGCCTCGGCGCCGTGGGCGCGCGCGTTCTCCCTGGCCATGCGCAGGTGCACCGGGTCGAGGTCGACGGCCAGGGCGGCCCGGCCCGGAGCAAGGGCACACAGGTCGCCGCCGATCCCACAGCACAGGTCGGCCACCACCGCGAACCCCGCGTACCGGGTCGCCCGGTGCCGGGCCAGCGCCTGCCCCGACGCCTGCTCCAGCCCGTCGCGGGTGAACCACATCCTGCCCGCCGCCGAGAACTTGGCCGCCCCCCGGGCCCGCAGCTCCTGCTGCGCCAGCGCCGCCGCCACCAGCTCGGCCGGGAACCGCTCCCGCAGCCGGGTCCCGACCGCCAGCGCGCCGGCCGGGTCGAGCGGTCCCTCAGGCAGATGCGCCAGCAGTTCCCGGCCCTCGGCGGACAGCAGCCGTTCGAGCCCCTGTGGATACCGCCGCACCTCGTCATCCCGCATCGGCTACGCTCCCCCACCGGGGGACTCGGCGCAGGACCGGGTGGGTTCGCCACGACCGATGAGCAGTCGCCGGCGGTCAGGCGACGGGGCCACCGACTTCGCCCGGGGTGAGCTCGAGGGGGCGGCCGTCGACCAGGCGGACGACCCGGTCGCAGAGCTCGACGACCTCGGGGTCGTGGGTGGCGACGACCACGGCGGCACCGCGGTCGGCGGCGTCGCGGAGCAGGCCGACGGCGCGGTCGCGGTTCTCCTCGTCGAGCTCGGCGGTGGGCTCGTCAACCAGGAGGACGGCCGGCTCGACGGCCAGGGCGCGGGCAAGGGCGACCCGCTGGCGCTCGCCGCCCGACAGCTGGTCGGTGCGCTGGTCGGCGCGGTCGCCCAGGCCGAGGAGGCCCAGCCAACGCGTGGCCGCGGTGGCCGCGGCCGCCGGGTCGCGCCGGGCCACCCGAAACGGGAGCTCGACGTTCTCCCTGGCCGTGAGCAGCGACAGCAGGCCGTAGCCCTGGAACACGAGCGCGACCCGGTCCCGGCGCAGGGCCTGGCGGCCGGCCGCGCCGAGGGTGGCCAGGTCCTGCCCGTCGAGCCGGACGGTCCCGGCGTCGGGCGGCTCCAGCCCGGCCAGCAGCAGCAGCGTGGTCGACTTGCCAGACCCCGACGGCCCGACCAGCCCAACGACCTGGCCGTCGTGGACCTCCAGCGACACCCCGTCGACCACGTTGCGGCCGCCGCGGATGGCCACCAGCCGGTCGGCCGCCAGACTGGTCATTGCCGGTCCCCCTCGAACCGATCCTCCGGCCCCCCGCCGTCGGTGGGCTTGAGCACCACCTGGTCGCCCTCGACCTCGACCACGACCCGGGCCCCGGGGGGCAGGACGTCCAGGGCGTGGGCCGGGAGGTGGAGCGAGCCGGTGGGCCCGACCACCGCGTACTCCGCCCCGCCGCGGCCCTCGGCGCTGACCCGGCCGTCGCGGATGGTCACCGTCCGGTCCATGGCCGCGGCCACCTCGGCGTCGTGGGTGACCACCACCACGGTGGTCCCGAGGTCCTCGCGCGCCTCCTTGAGCAGCTCGACGACCCGGCGCACGTTGGCCCGGTCGAGCTGGCTGGTCGGCTCGTCGGCCAGCAGCAGGGGCGGGTTGTTAGCCAGGGCGACCGCCACCGCCAGGCGCTGCTGCTCCCCGCCGGACAGGGCCCTGATCGGCTTGTCGCGCTGGGCGCCGAGGTCGACGGCGTCCAGCAGCACCTCGGCCCGCCGCCGCCGCCGGCCCGCCGGCAGCCCGGCCAGGACCATCGGCAGGTCGAGGTTCTCCCAGGCCGAGGCGTGCATTAACAGATTTCTGGCCGGGCCCTGCCAGATGAAGCCGAGCCGGCGCCGTCGCAGCATGGTCAGCTGGGCCTCCGAGAGCCGGCTGACGTCGATCCCGTCCAGCAGCACCCGCCCGGCCGACGGCCGTTCCAGGCCGCCGAGGATCGCCAGCATGGTCGACTTGCCGGACCCCGACGGCCCCAGCAGGGCCACCATCTCGCCCCAGTCGACCCCGAAGTCGACGCCCTGGAGCGCGACCACCTCGCGCCCCTCGAGCAGGTACAGGTGGAACAGGCCCTCGCAGGCCAGCAGCCTCTCCCCGGCTCGGGCCCTGCGCCCGTCCGCCACCCCCTTGACCCGTTCGACGGTGGCGCTCACAGCTCCTCCTCGCGAAGGAGGGCGGGGCGGGCCTGGCGGACCAGGGCGGCGACCACGGCCGCCAGGCCCAGGCCGACCAGCAGCACCGCCAGCCCGAGGGCCAGCCCGAGGGTGACCCAGTCGGGAGTGTAGATCGGCGGGGGCAGGGTTGGCCGGTCGGCGAACTGGGGAATGGCCGGCAGCGCGACCAGGGCGACCACCAGGCCGATGACGCCGCCGCAGAGCACCCCGTAGCCGACCAGCGCCCCCTGCTCGACCGCGACCGGTCCCCACAGGTCGCGCCGCCTGGCCCCGAACACCTCGAGCACGGCCAGCTCGAAGGCCCGCCGCCGGCCGGTCAGGTACAGGTGGAGCATGACCCCGCC
>DATENJ010000453.1:0-7086 GCA_035275125.1 Actinomycetes bacterium
GTACTCGACGTAGGTGGTCACCGGCCACAGCGGCCGCCCCCGCTCCACCGCCTCCTCCAGCCGGTGCCGCAGGTCGACGAGCCCGGCCCAGTCGCGGCTGGCGCACAGCCCGTCGACCGCCCGCAGCAGCGCGGCCGGGTCGCCGAGCTCGACCAGCTCGGCCAGCCGCTCACCGGGCAGCCGTTCCTCCACGCAGCCTCCTCCGCCGACGACAACACGTCATCTTGCCACCGTCCCGGTGAGGGCATGGCTAGGCGACGAGCTGGCCCCGGAGGACGGTGACCGCCCGGCCGCCGAGCCGGACCCGGTCGCCCGCCGGGCGGACCTGGACCAGGCCGCCGCGGGCCGACGCCTGGAAGCCGGTCAGCTCGTCGGCGCCAAGGCGCTCGGCCCAGAACGGGCCGAGCATGCAGTGGGCCGACCCGGTGACCGGGTCCTCGTCGATCCCGGCCGAGGGGGCGAAGCAGCGGGACACGAAGTCGTAGCCGTCCCGGCCGGCCGCGGCCGCGGTCACGATCACCCCGACCGCCCCGGGCGTCAGGCGCTGCAGCCGCCGGAGGTCGGGGGCCAGGTCGCGAACTGCCGCCTCGTCCTCCAGCTCGACCAGGTAGTCGAAGGGTCCCCGGCCGACCCAGCGCGGCTCGCCGGCCCCGAGGGCCTCGACCAGCCCCGAGGGCGGGCGCACCGGCTCGGCCGGGGTGGCCGGGAAGTCGAGCCAGATGGTGCCGTCGGGGCCGGGCCGGGCGGCCAGCGGTCCGCTGGCGGTCTCGAACGAGATCGGCTCGCCCGGGCCGACCCGGCCTTCGCTCCAGAGCACGTGGGCCGAGGCCAGGGTGGCGTGCCCGCACAGCTCGACCTCGACGGTGGGGGTGAACCAGCGCAGCCCGTAGGCGCTCGGCCCGGGACCGAGACGCAGGAAGGCCGTCTCCGACAGGTTCATCTCGGCCGCCACCCGCTGCATCCAGGCCGGGTCGGGGCCTTCGGCTCCGTCAGGCCAGCGTTCGGCGCCGGGCTCCAGCAGGCAGACCGCGGCCGGGTTGCCGGCGAACGGCTCGGCGGTGAACGCGTCGACCTGGAACAGCGGCCAGGTCAACGGATGCGGATGGCCCGGAACATGGCCGTGTCGTCCGGCTCCGACGGCGGCTCAACCAGGTGGAACCAGTAGAAGCCGTGCGGGCCCAGCCCGAGGCGGTAGGGCTCGTCGTCGATCATCGGGAACGGGGTCCGGCCGAACATCTCCTCGGGCACCAGGCCGTGGAACCGGGACAGGTCGAGCTCGACCGGCTGGGCGAAGCGGGACAGGTTGGCCACCACCAGGACAACGTCGGCTCCCAGCTGGCGGTAGAAGGCCAGCACCCGGCGGTTGTCGGGGTACAGGGGCTCGTAGTCGCCGATGCCGAACACCGGGTGCTGCTTTCGGACCTGGAGCATGCGCCGGACCCACTGGAGCAGCGAGGTCGAGACCCGCTCCTGGGCCTCGACGCTGCACGCCTGGTAGCCGTAGACCGGGTCCATCAGGAACGGCAGGTACAGGGCGGCCGGGTCGGCCTTGGAGAAGCCGGCGTTACGGTCCCCGGTCCACTGCATCGGGGTCCGGACCCCGTCGCGGTCGCCCAGGTAGATGTTGTCGCCCATGCCGATCTCGTCGCCGTAGTACATCACCGGGCTGCCCGGCAGGCTGTAGAGCAGGCTGTAGAGCAGCTCGATCTGGCGGCGGCCGTTGTCCAGCAGCGGGGCCAGGCGCCTTGAGATGCCGATGTTGCGCCGCATCCGGGGGTCCTTGGCGTACTCGGCGTACATGTAGTCGCGTTCCTCGTCGGTCACCATCTCGAGGGTCAGCTCGTCGTGGTTGCGCAGGAACAGCCCCCACTGGGCGGCGTCGGGGATCTTGGGGGTGCGGTTCATGATCTCGACGATCGGGGTGCGGTCCTCGCGGCGCAGGGCCATGAACATCCGCGGCATCACCGGGAAGTTGAACGCCATGTGGCACTCGTCGCCGTCGCCGAAGTAGGGGACCACGTCGGGCGGCCACTGGTTGGCCTCGGCCAGCAGCACCCGGCCCGGGTACTTGTCGTCGATCTCGGCCCGGACCCGCTTCAGGAACTCATGGGTCTCGGGCAGGTTCTCGCAGTTGGTGCCCTCGCGCTCGAACAGGTACGGCACGGCGTCGAGGCGGAACCCGTCAAGGCCCAGGTCGAGCCAGAACCTGATGACCTCGAGCATGACCTCCTGGACCTCGGGGTTGTCGTAGTTGAGGTCCGGCTGGTGGGAGAAGAACCGGTGCCAGTAGAAGGCCTGCGCCTCGTGGTCCCAGGTCCAGTTGGAGGTCTCGGTGTCGATGAAGATAATCCGGGCGTCCAGGTACCGCTGGTCGGTGTCGGACCACACGTACCAGTCCCGCTTGGCCGACCCCGGCGTGCGCGACTCCTGGAACCAGGGGTGGGCGTCGGAGGTGTGGTTCATCACCATGTCGGCGACCACCCGGATGCCGCGGGCGTGGGCCGCCTCCAGGAACTCGTAGAAGTCCCCCAGGGTGCCGTAGTCGGGCAGGATCGACAGGTGGTCGCTGACGTCGTAGCCGCCGTCGCGCAGCGGCGAGGGGTTGATCGGCAGCAGCCAGACACAGTCGACTCCCAGCCACTGCAGGTAGTCCAGCCGCTCGGTCAGGCCGCGGAAGTCACCCTGGCCGTCGCCGTTGCCGTCCTGGAACCCGCGGACGTACAGCTCGTAGAAGACCGCCGTCTTGTACCAAAGTGGGTCGTCCTGCATCGTTGTCCGCTCCCGAGCCGGCTCCGTCACTACGGAACGTAATGGGAAAGGTACCCAAAATCACGACCGGTGCATCGCGCCGCTGGCGTGCTTTCAGACCTTCGACGTCGGGAGGGTGACGGTTGAGGGAATTTCTGCCTAGCGCCACGCGGCTCGCGAGCCGCGCCTGGATCCGGCCCGGCCGCTCGGGTTCTCCTGCTCGCCGGTCTTGGGGGTGGGGGTCCCGGCCCTGACCGCCTCCAGCTGGGCCGCGAAGGCCAGCCCGAGGTAGATGGCCAGCGAGGTCAGGAAGGTCCAGATCAGGATGGCGATGACGCCGGTCAGGGGGCCGTAGGTGCGGCCGAAGGTGCCGGAGGAGACGTCCAGGTAGAAGGCCAGGAGGCCGGTGAACACGAACCAGAGCAGCACCGAGACGCCCGACCCGGCGGCCAGCCACGACCAGGACGGCTGGTGGCGCCGGGGGGCGGCCTTGAACAGCAGGGCGAAGGCCAGGATCACGAAGCCGATGCTGAGCGGCCACCGCAGCAGGGTCCAGAGGGTCTTGACCACGCCCGACAGCCCGACGGCCTGGGCCACGTCGGCCCCGCCGACGATCAGCATGAAGGCGGCCACCGAGAGCACCCCGGCGGTGCAGGCGAGCTTGAAGCCGTTCCAGTACTTGTCGGCGGTGGGGCGGTCGGCCTCGACGCCGTAGAGTCGGTTGGCACCCCGCTCGATCTGGCCCATGGCCACCGTGGCCGAGGCCAGGGCGGCCACCGCGCCCAGCAGCAGGGCCCAGACGCCGCCACGGGCGGCGCTCTTGGCGCCCTGGCTGATGGCCTGGGTGAAGATCTGGCCGGCCGGGCCGGGGGCGAGCCGGTCGACGGTCTGGGTGAGCAGCTGGCGGAACTCGTCGATGTTCAGGACGGTCGTCAGCCCGACCACGGCGATCACGAACGGCAGCAGCGCCAGCATGACCTGGAAGGCCAGGCTGCGGGAGTGGCTGGTGCCGTCGGCGGCCCGGAAGCGCACGAACGAGTCCTTGGCCAGCTGCGCCCAGCCGGTGTTGCGCAGGGTCTGGATGGCGTCGTCGCCCTCCAGCTCATAGGTCTCGGGCACGGAGGTGGCGGTGCTCATTGCTCGGTTCCTTTCGCTTGTGGCACGCAGAGGGTGAGGGCCGCCGGGACGACCTCGATCACCAGATGGTCGCGGGGCTCCTCGAGCGAGTCGCCGTCGCGCTCGACGGGTTGCGGGGTATCGCAGCCGACCTCGACCCGGCGGGCCTGGAACAGCTCCAGCTGCGGGTCCTTGCGGCGGCGGCGGGTCACGACCCGGGCGGCCAGGGCCAGCCAGTCGAGCACGGTGCGGGTCTGGAGCACGGCCACGTCCAGCAGGCCGTCGTCGGGGCGGGCGTCGGGCATGACCGGCAGCCCGCCCTGGAGCCGGCCCAGGTTGCCGATCAGGACCCCCTGGCCGGTCCGCTCGACCGGCGGGCGGTCGTCGAGGCGGAGCTGGAACCGGGTCGCCCGGCGGCGCAGGTTCTTGAACCCGCTGAGCACGTACGCGACAGCCCCCAGGTGCTCCTTCAGCTTGGGGTCGGCGTCGCGCAGCATGGCCGCGTCGAAGCCGATCCCGCCCATGACCACGAAGCGGTCGTCGTCCATGGCGGCGACGTCAAGGCGGACCCGGTCGCCCGTCACCGCGACCTGGACGGCCTCGTCGAGCTCGGCGGGGATGTCGAAGTTGGTGGCCAGCAGGTTGCCGGTGCCGCCGGGGAGCACGGCCAGGGGGACCTCGGTCCCGGCCAGGCCGGTGACGCAGGCCATCACCGTGCCGTCGCCCCCCTGGGCGATGACCAGGTCGACCCCTTCGGCCACGGCCTTGGCCGTCTGGCCCTGGCCCGGGTCCTCCTTGGTCGTCTCCAGCCAGAGGACCTCAAGGCCGGCGCCGTCCAGGGCGGCCTCGGTGTCGTGTCGCCGGCGGTCGGCGTCGTCCCCGCCTCCGGTGGCCGGGTTGAACACCACCGCCACCCGCCGCGGCCTACCCATGGCGCGCCTCCGAGCGCCGCCAGGGCCGGCGGCCGGTGTCCCCACCGCCGTGGCGCAGGGCCCAGTGGGCCACGCCAAGGCGGATGCCGCTGACGGTGGCCAGCAGCCAGAGCCCACCCAGCAGCATGCCGCCGAGCACGTCGGTCAGGAAGTGCATGCCCCGGTACAGCCGCGAGGACGCCACCAGCAGCGGCATCACGAACGCCAGGACCAGGAACAGGTTCCTGACCACCGCCGAACGGGCCCGTTCATTGGCCAGCACGGCCAGCGACCCCCACAGGGCGATGGTGGCCGCCGTGTGCCCCGACGGGAAGCTGGAGGTCGGCGGCGCCGCGTCCAGGTGCCGGACCGGGGGCCGCTCGCGGTCCACCAGCATGGTCACGACCAGGAAGACGGCGACTTCGCCGGCCACCGCGACCGCCACCAGCATCGGCTCGCGCCAGCGCCGCCAGGCGAGAGCGGCGAACGCCACCGCCAGCACGGCCAGGGCGGCGATGGTCAGGGTGCCGCCGGCCTCGGAGGTGTACTCGGTGGCGTCGTTGAGGTCGGAGGTGCGCTCGCCGACGAACCAGCGGCTCACGCCCGCGTCGGCCCGGCCGATGCCGTCGTTCTGGACGACCTTGGCCAGCACCCAGCCGATGCCCACCAGGACCACCGCCAGCACGACGGCGCAGGCGAGCAGGTACAGGGTCGGGGGCACGCCCTCGCGGAGCCGCCGCCAGCGGGTGGCCAGGGCGGTCTCGCGGTCGTCGGGCCCCGGGTCGAGCGGTCCACGGGCGGGTCGGCTGGCCATCGGGCTCCTCTCAGGGACAAGTAGCTGCCACCCGCGGCATGCTCCGCCAAGAAGGCGAGCAAACTATCCTGTCGGCGTCCGGGCCTCGCCCACGGCGATGCTTGCTCTCCCGCTTCGCCGGGAAGTCGCAGGTCCTTGACGAGGTGACGGCAGTGGAGCGACGGAAAGGAGCAACCGTGCCAAGCGCCCGAACCTGGCGGCGGGCCGCCGTCGCCGGCGGCCTCGGGCTGGCCGGCGTCTACGCGTTCGAGGCGGCCCAGTACCACCGGACGGCCGGCAAGGGCTTCGAGCTCGAGGACCCGCCGGCGCCGGGTACGCCCGACTTCGCCCGCATGGTCGAGGCCCTCACCGTCGCCCCGCTGCGCCAGGGCAACCGGGTCACCATGCTCCGCAACGGCGCCGAGATCTTCCCGGCCATGCTGGAGGCGATCCGCTCGGCCGAGCGGAGCATCAACTTCGCCACCTACGTCTACTGGACGGGCAGCATCGCCCCCGAGTTCGCCGAGGCCCTTGCCGAGCGCGCCGAGGCCGGGGTCGAGGTCAACGTGCTGCTCGACGCCGTCGGGGCGGCCAAGATGGACCGGGCCCTGATCGACCGGCTGGACCAGGCCGGGGCCAAGGTGGCCTGGTTCCGGCCGGTGAAGTGGTACACCCTGCACAAGCTCAACAACCGGACCCACCGCAAGATCCTGGTGGTGGACGGCCGGGTCGGCTTCACCGGCGGGGTCGGCATCGCCGAGGAGTGGACCGGCAACTGTGAGGACCCGGGCCACTGGCGCGACACCCACGTGCGGGTCGAGGGACCGGCCGCCCGCGACCTGCTCGGCGGCTTCCTCGACAACTGGGCCGAGGCCACCCAGTGCATCCTGTCCGGCCCCGACCACCTGCCCGACCTCGACGGCTTCGACGACGGCGTCCAGGTCCAGGTGACCCGGAGCACGGCCGAGAAGGGCTCGACCGACGCCGAGCACCTGTTCTACGCGGCCATCGCCTGCGCCCGGGAGCGGGTCTGGCTGACCACCGCCTACTTCGCCCCCCGGCGGGCGTTCGTCGCCGCCCTGTGCGACGCGGTCGGCCGCGGGGTCGACGTGCGCGTGCTCACCAACGGCCCCCACATCGACAAGCAGGTCGTCCGCCAGGCCGGGCACCGCAGCTACGAGCGGATGCTCGAGTGCGGGGTGCGGATCTTCGAGTACCAGCGGACCATGGTCCATGCCAAGGTGATGATCGTGGACACCAACTGGGCCACCGTCGGGTCGATCAACTTCGACAACCGCTCGTTCGCCCTCAACGATGAGCTCAACCTGTCGCTGCGCGACAGGGGGATCGTGGCCGGGCTGGAGAAGCACTTCCTGACCGACCTGGACGACGCCCGCGAGCTCGGCCTGGCCGCCTGGCGGGCCCGCCCCCTGCGCCTCCGGGGCAGGGAGCTGGCGAGCGCCGCGGTGCGCCGGGAGCTGTAGCCATGCCGACCGGGCCCGAGCCCGACGCCGCCCG
>DATENJ010000454.1:0-4704 GCA_035275125.1 Actinomycetes bacterium
GGCCGGAGAGGCCACGCTGCGCCGCGGCACCAAGGTCCTGGGCCCGCCCGCCTACCAGTTCACCCTGACCCGAGTCCGGGTCTTGGCTCCCTCACCACGGCAGCGGATCCTCCGCGGGCGGGTGCGGGTGAACCGGCCGGGCGAACGCGGCCAGTCCTATGGCTGGGATGTGTGGATGCGCCGCAGCGGCACGTCGGGTGATCGCTGGCGGCTGTGGAGCGTGAACGCGACGCAGCGACCGCGAGCTGGCTCCGCCGCCGACCCGGTGGTGGTGGCCGCCGGCGACATCGCCGAGGCCGGTGGGCATCAGCGGTTGACCTCACGCCGGGTGCGGGAGCTGGACCCCGATCGCGTGCTGCTGCTCGGCGACAACCAGTACTGGAGCGGGACGCTGGCCCAGTACCGGCGCTTCTACGGTCCGACCTGGGGCCGGTTCAAGGCCAAGACCAGGCCGGTGCCGGGCAACCATGAGTATCAGACCCCCGGCGCGGCCGGCTACTTCGCCTACTTCGGCAAGCAGGCGAGGCCCAAAGGCCGCAGCTACTACAGCTTCGACCTGGGCGGCTGGCACCTGATCGCGCTGAACTCCAGCATCGACCACGGCGCCGGGTCGGCCCAGGAGCGCTGGCTGCGCAAGGACCTGGTGGCCACCGACAGACGCTGCATCCTCGCCTACTGGCACTACCCACGCTTCTCCTCCGGTGCCCATCAGGGCAGCTGGGGCTCGCTCGGCAGCTTCTGGAACGACCTCTATGCCGCCCGCGCGGATGTGGTCTTGAGCGGCCATGAGCACAGCTATGAGCGGTTCGCCCGCCAGACCCCCTGGGCCAAGGCCAGCGGGCAGGGGATCCGCCAGTTCGTGGTCGGCACTGGCGGCTCCGACCTGCTGGGCTTCGCCGCCCCCAAGCCGAACAGTCAGCGCCGCATCAGCCATACCCATGGCGTGCTGCAGTTGGTCCTGCACCCGGCCGGCTACAGCTGGCGATTTGTGTCCGAGGACGGCGCCGTGCTTGACAGGGGCGGTCCCCTCCCCTGCCACTGAGACGGCACACCGCCCACCGGGCGTCTAATGCTGCACCCCAGCGGGCGTGGTCGTTGCTGGGGCAAATGCCCTTGCGCTGCTGGCCGAGCGCAGCCCGGCCCCGACCTCGCAGAAGGCCAGGGCCAGGGCGCGAGTCGTGGCGGCCGAGTTGGGCAGGGTACGGCGGGCGGCGGGCCGGGCGTCCTGCCGGCGCAGAAGCTCCTGGTCGCTGAGCTGGGCGCGGAGCGGGGTTGTAGGCATGGGCGCCTCCTGGGGCGCTCGGGCAGGCGGGGTGCCTGCCGGTCCCCAAGAGGCCAAGCGCCGGGGACCCCGCCCGCCGTCAAGCCCCACAGTAGGCACACCTCCCATGTCCGACCCGAACGCTATCCCGCGCCGACGTCGCGTGCTGGTCCTGGACGTCACCCAGGCCGCCGCCGACGTCTCGCGCCTCGTCCACGAAGCCCGCGACCTGAACCTGCCCGTCGAGCCCGGCGTCAGGGACGGGCGAAACGCGCTCGTCCGCTGGGCGGTTCTTCTGACGGAGGTGCTGCCATGACTGGGCCGCGCGAGCTTACCTACCTGGTCCCGGCCGACGTCCTGGCCGAGGTGGAAAATGCGGTGGCTGCGCTCGAATCCCTCGGCCCGTTGGTCACCGAAGCGCTGCGGCAGCTGGATCGGGCGACCACGCTGGCGTGGAAGGCCGTGAACCTGGTCGAGGCGACCGACGACGAGTGGCGGTTCGTCAAGCGCGCGATCGGGATCGACCGTGGCTGGAATGCGGCCTACCAGCTGGTCTCCACACTCGACCCGCCGGGCTAGGAGCCGCCCACCGACGTAACGCCTGACAGCCCCTAAGCGCTTTTCTGGTGCCCTGCCAAGGGCGGCGTGAACGCCCTCAGTCGCTTACCCGGCTGGGGGCGTTCGCCTGTTTGCATGTACCCCCAAAGGGTAGATCGTTCAACGTACCTGCGCATAGGCAGCGTAGGGACATGACGCAAACGCCCCGGCCGCTGGTGTCCCCACGGTCGGGGTGTTTGTGTGTGGGTCCGTAACGCCCGCGACGTCGCTGGCGTTCCTTCGGAGGTCGGTGGTTGGGTGTGGTTCGCCCGAGCACGCTGGTGGGAGACCATCGGCCCGGAGACCAGGCTGGATGAGCGCACCCAGCCCGGTCCGGGACTACGACCCCGGGGCCCGAGGGGTGCTCCGGGGTCGTAGCGCACTCAGATGTGATGCTGTCCCGAACGGTGCCGGCGGCCCGGTCGTGGGCCATGACGGCGGCCACGGCGGCGTCGATCCGCCGGGGCGAGTCCGTAGTCGGTGGCGAACCGCGACACCGCCAGCTCGCGGCGTCTGGACCCGCATAGGGGCAGCGGGGAGCCATCGACGGCGGTTTTGGGGCCAGCCTTCACGGGCTAATCCCTGGCGCCATGAGCGAGATGAACCCGGCAACCGCCGCCACCCGAGTCGCCATCGAGTTCCTGACACTGTTTCTGGAGCCCGATCTTCAGCGTGCCGCCGACCACATAAAGGTGGCGCTGGACGACCCGGATGGGCCAGATGCGGCCAGCATCGTCGCTGGCCAGTGCGGCCTGAGCCGGGTCTTGATCCTCGCCCTCGCCAAGGCCCAGGGTGCGGAAGACGTGCGCGAGCGAGCCGGCGAGATCCTCCGCGAGCTGTCGCAGCGACTCCCCGAGTAGCGGCGTCCTCACGCGGGCCACCGGACCCGGATCGTCGCCGTCGCGGTGGGTAATCGGCCGTTCGGCTGGCGAGGGGTCGGGGGCCATCACTCTGCTCAGAACTCGGGCGGCGAGGTGGGCGGAACGGGCAGCGTTGCAGCTGCGGCAGCGAACGACCAGCGGCCCGGCGGGGTCGCCACCCCGGGCGACCTCGCGGACGTGGTCGGCGGAGGGGTGGGCGGGGTGGCGCTCCCACCCTGGACCCCAGTCCCCGACGATGGCGCGGTGGTCGGCGACGAAGCGGTGGCGGCGTTCGCGTTCGCGGGCGTCGTTGTGGAGGTCGGGGCGGCGTGCCGTCTTGGCCTGCTCCCGCTGGCGCTGGTAGTCGTTGCAGTAGGTCTTGCCACGAACGACGTTGCGGCAGCCTCGGGCGAGGCAGGCCCGGAGCAGGTTGCGGGTCATCGTAGTTTGCGTCGGCGGTGCTTGCGTAGGTTCTGCTGACACTTGTGGCAGCGGTCGCCCGGCCCGATGAACCGCTCTTTGCAGGAGTGGCAGTGGCCTTGGGCCATGTCCAGCAGCCGGCCGACGCCTTAGCTCTTACCCACGGCGCCGCAGGAGGGTGACGAGCACCGGGGTGGTCGGCGCGACGCGCCGACGAACGCCGATCACCCCGGCACCTTGGTAGGCCGGCACCCTGACCACCGCAACATGGTCGAGCGCGGCCCTGGTCCTGGTGACGCGCTGGCGATCAGCCGACCAGCGATTACCACCCGGGACTTCAGCGAAACCAACACTCAAGCCCAACGGCACCCCGTCTCGGGCGAGGGCCAGGACCTCGTTCCCGATGAGGGTGTTCGACATTCGCCAGCTGCCCCAGGCGGCGTCGGCCCGGTCGTCGATCTCCAGCGTCATGCCGATGGGGAGGGTGCTGGCGTCCCTCGGATGGGTGGCGTGAGGGCACCCGGGCGGGGTCGGTGCCGTCCAGGGTGCCCTGGCGAACTTCTCGGTCACGAGGCGGCCACGGTCGACGACGCAGGCCGGGACCCCTACGGCAGGAGCGGACCGTGGAGGGTCCGGCCGTCGTCTATGAACCCGCTAGCTCTACGCTCGACCCGTAATCATTCTGAGGAGAGCAACGCGCCGGGGCGCCGCTGATCGAACCAGTCAAGCGCGTCGCCAGCCGCCCCTTGTGCAGCCCGGGAGCAGCAGTCGCCCTCGCTGTAGGGCCCGTGTGCCGGCTGTCAGGTGGCGGCATGGAAGCAGACCCGGGCCTGGTCGGCCAAGCCGGCGACCCGCTCGGGCCCGAGCACTGCCGGTAGGGCGCGCAGCATGCTCGGCAGGCGCTGGGCCGCCACCACTGGCACGCCCTCCACTACGACCTTGCCCCAAGGGACCTGGGTGCCATGGACGGCCAGGATCGGGACCACCACCACGCCGGGGTCGGTCAGGACCAAGGCGGCTTGGTCGGCCTCGAACGACACCGCCTCCAGGGCCGGGGCGAGCGTGTAGCGGCCATGCCACAGCCGCCCAGACGGGTCGAGCTGGAGGCGGCTGCGATACTGCTTGGAGTCGATCACGAACACTCCGCCCGGGCCGATCACCAAGTGATCGACGCTGGCCTGGCTCCGTGGGATGGCCAGGTCATGTAGGACGGCCCAGCCGTGCCGTTCCAGCGGGCTGAGCAGTCGGGCGGTGCGTCGCTCCCCCGCCGCCCCCGTCGCCAGGCGATGGCCTCTGGGCTGGGCCGGAACCGCAGCCACCAGCCGGCCGCCAGGGCCGCCAGTCCGCCGAGGACCAGCCCCAGCCGGGGCGCCAGCAGGCTGCCAAGGACGCCGCCGGCGGCGCCGATCCCGAGGAGGACGGCGACCCGCCAGGGCAGGCTCCGAGTCCAGGTGGCCCACTCGGCAACCCACAGTTGCCGCCACGTGGCTTGGGCCGAGCCGCCCGGCCGGCCAATGCTCGCTCGCACTCGGACCGCCACCACCGGCCGATCAGCACCAGTGCCAG
>DATENJ010000455.1:0-6056 GCA_035275125.1 Actinomycetes bacterium
TACGGCACCTCGGGGTCCCGCTCATGCAACACCTTGGTGATCGCCGCCGTCAGGGTCGTCTTCCCATGATCAATATGACCCATCGTCCCAATGTTCAAATGCGGCTTCGTCCGCTCAAACTTCTTCTTCGCCATCGGGAAATCTCCTCTCCTATTCCCCGCGAATCTTCGCGACGATGGTTCTGGCAATGTTCTCGGGCACCTCGGCGTAGCGGCCGAAGTGCATGGTCGACGTGGCCCGGCCCTGCGTCATCGAGCGCAGGTCGGTGGTGTAGCCGAACATCTCGGCCAGTGGCACGGCCGCCCGGATCACCTGGGCGTTGCCGCGTGGCTCCATCTTCTCGATGTGGCCGCGACGGCCCGACAGGTTGCCCATCACGTCACCGGCGAACTCCTCCGGCGTCACCACCTCGACGTCCATGATCGGCTCGAGCAGCGCCGGGCTGCCCCGGCGGGCGGCCTCCTTGAGCGCCATCGAGCCGGCGATCTTGAACGCCATCTCCGAGGAGTCGACCTCGTGATAGGACCCGTCGTGCAGGACGACCCGCAGGTCGACCATCGGGTAGCCGGCCAGCACCCCGGCGCTCATCGCGTCCTGGATACCGGCGTCCACCGACGGGATGTACTCGCGGGGCACCTTGCCACCGACGATCTTGTTGATGAACTCGTACCCGCCGCCGTCGCCGGCGGTCGGCTCGACGTCGATCACCACGTGGGCGTACTGGCCCTTGCCGCCGGTCTGCTTGACGTGGCGGTAGGCCAGGTTGGCCACCGGCTTGCGGATGGTCTCCCGGTAGGCGACCTGGGGCCGGCCGACGTTGGCGTCGACTTTGAACTCGCGCAGCATCCGGTCCACCAGGACCTCGAGGTGCAGTTCGCCCATGCCGGCCAGGATGGTCTGGCCGGTGTCCTCGTCGGTGTGGACCCGGAAGGTGGGGTCCTCCTCGTCGAGGCGCTGGAGGGCGGTGGCCATCTTGTCCTGGTCGGACTTGGTCTTGGGCTCGATGGCGACCTCGATCACCGGGTCGGGGAAGCTGATCGACTCCAGCTCGATCGGGTTGTCGGGGTCGCTGAGGGTGTCACCGGTGGTGGTGAACTTCAGCCCGACCGCGGCCACGATGTCGCCCGAGAACACCGCGTCCTTGTCCTCGCGGTGGTTGGCGTGCATCTGGAGCAGCCGCCCGATCCGCTCTGTCCGGTCCTTGGAGGCGTTGAGCACGCGGCTGCCGGCCTTCAGGGTCCCGGAGTAGACACGGAAGTAGGTGAGCTTGCCCACATAGGGGTCGCTCATGATCTTGAAGGCCAGGGCGGCGAACGGCTCGTTGTCGTCGGCCTTGCGCTCCAGCAGGGCCGACTCGTCGCTGACCTTGGTGCCCTGGATCGGCGGCACGTCCAGCGGCGAGGGCAGGTACCACACGACCGCGTCCAGCAGCGGCTGCACGCCCTTGTTCTTGAAGGCGCTGCCGCACAGGACCGGGGCGATCTTGCCGGAGATGGTCGCCTTGCGGATCACCTTGCGGAGCTCGGCGACACTCGGCTCCTCCTCGGCCACGTACTTCTCCATGAGCTTCTCGTCGTGGTCGGCCAGCAGCTCGAACAGCCGGTGGCGCCACTCCTCGGCCAGCTCGGTGTACTCGTCGGGGATCGGCCGGTCCTCCCACGCCTCGCCCATGCCGTCGCTCGGCCAGTAGTGGCCGCGCATCTCGACCAGGTCGATGACGCCGTGGAAGTTGCTCTCGACGCCCCAGGGGAGCTGGAGCACGGCCGGGGTCGCGCCAAGGCGGTCGACGATCATGTCCACCGTGCGGTGGAACTCGGCCCCGACCCGGTCCATCTTGTTGACGAAGCAGATCCGGGGGACGTGGTACTTGTCGGCCTGGCGCCAGACGGTCTAGGACTGGGGTTCGACCCCGCTGACGGCGTCGAACACGGCCACCGCGCCGTCGAGCACCCGCAGGGAACGCTCGACCTCGACGGTGAAGTCCACGTGGCCCGGGGTGTCGATCAGGTTGATCCAGTGGTCGCGCCACCGGGTGGTGGTCGCGGCCGACGTGATGGTGATCCCGCGCTCCTGCTCCTGCTGCATCCAGTCCATCACGGCGGCGCCCTCGTGGACCTCGCCGATCTTGTAGGTGCGGCCGGTGTAGTACAGGATCCGCTCGGTGGTGGTGGTCTTCCCAGCGTCGATGTGGGCCATGATCCCGATATTGCGGGTGCGCTGAAGCGGGAACTCGCGGATCGCGAGCCCCTTCGCGCTGCCCTTGCGGTCGACTGCTGTGTTCGTCATGCCTCTCTCTATGTGCTCAGGTGCTACCAGCGGTAGTGGGCGAAGGCCCGGTTGGCCTCGGCCATCTTGTGGGTGTCTTCCTTGCGCTTGACGGCGGCGCCGGCGCCGTTCGAGGCGTCCAGCAGCTCGCCGGCCAGGCGGTCGGCCATGGTCTTCTCCCGGCGGGCCCTGGAGAAGTTGACCAGCCAGCGCAGGGCCAGGGTGGTCGAACGGCCCTGCCGGACCTCGACCGGGACCTGGTAGGTGGCCCCGCCGACCCGGCGGCTCTTGGTCTCCAGCACCGGCCGGACGTTCTCGACCGCACGCTTGAGCGTGGTCACGGGGTCGTTGCCGGTCTTGCGCCGGCACTGCTCGAGCGCCGAGTAGACGATCCGCTCGGCGGTTGAGCGCTTCCCCTGGAGCAGGATCTTGTTCACCATCTGGGTCACGAGCTGCGACTGGTAGATGGGGTCCGGCGTGAGCGGCCGGCGGCTAGCTGGTCCCTTCCGCGGCATCCTTCAGTTCCTCCTAGACCTGCTTGCCCTTGGCGCCGTAGCGCGAGCGGGCCTGCCTGCGGTCGCGGACGCCCTGGGTGTCGAGGGTGCCGCGGATCACCTTGTAACGGACGCCGGGCAGGTCCTTCACCCGGCCGCCCCGGACGAGCACGATGGAGTGCTCCTGGAGGTTGTGGCCAACGCCCGGGATGTACGCGGTGACCTCGATGCCGCTCGACAGCCGGACGCGGCAGACCTTGCGCAGGGCCGAGTTGGGCTTCTTGGGCGTGGTCGTGTAGACGCGCGTGCAGACCCCCCGCCGCTGGGGCGAACCCTTCAGCGCCGGGGTCTTGGTCTTCTCGACCTTGCTCTCGCGGCCCTTACGGACCAGCTGGGCGATGGTTGGCAATCTCTGCTCCTTGCCGACTGTTCCTGCTGCTCGTTCAACTCCACGGTGTCGGGCGTTTATTCCTTCTTCCGGCCGCCCGGCACCCAAACGCACGATTCGTCCTGGTTAGGGG
The DNA here is from genome assembly GCA_035275125.1 of Actinomycetes bacterium. GTDB lineage: Bacteria > Actinomycetota > CALGFH01 > CALGFH01 > CALGFH01 > CALGFH01. The sequence goes on from DATENJ010000455.1 coordinate 3,281, forward strand.
GGCACGCGTCACCGCAACTCGCGGAGAAGCGCGATCGCGAATGGTAGCGGAGGCCCGCTGACCTCGTCAAACCGATTGCCGGTAATGAGCATGTAACCACCTCTTGACAACGCAAGCAGCCCCGCGCGTGAATGTCCCAACACTGTTCGGCATGACCGAACACGGGGAGGGAGGACCCCACCTCTTATACGTCCGTCAGGGCAGGGGGGAGCAAGGAGGGCTGTTCGTTGCGGCGGAACACCTTAACTACCGAGCTGTTGGCCGAGTTCCTCGGCACCTTCACCCTGTTGATCTTCGGACTCGGCGTGGTCGCCCACTTCGTGCTGCGCAACGCAGTCGGCGACCCGACCCCGGCTCCAGGGCTCTTCGGCAACTTCACCACCGTGAACTTCGCCTGGGGTTTCGGGGTGGTCATGGGGGTCTACGTCGCCGGGGGGGTGAGCGGCGCTCACATCAACCCGGCGGTCACCACCTCCCTGGCGCTGAAGCGCGGCTTCCCCTGGGCCAAGGTCGGCCCCTACATCGTGGCCCAGGTCCTGGGGGCATTCGTCGCCGCCCTGCTGATCAGGTGGAACTTCTACGAGTGGTTCAACCAGGTCGACCCTGGCAAGACCTACGCCACCCAGGGTATCTACTCGACCTCGCCGGGTCCGGGCCTGTCGGTCCTCGGCGGCCTGCGAAGCGAGATCATCGGCACGGCCCTCCTGGTGATGCTGATCCTGGCCATCACCGACGCCCGCAACACCGCGCCGTCCGCCAACCTGGCCCCCTTCATCATCGGCCTGGCGGTGGTCGTGATCGGCATGAGCCTTGGTGCGCTCTCTGGGTACGCCATCAACCCTGCTCGTGACTTCGGGCCGCGGCTGGCCTCCTGGGTCACCGGCTGGTCGACGGCGATGAAGGCGCCGAACGGGGACTACTACTTCTGGGTGCCGATCATCGGACCGTTCATCGGCGGCGCGATCGGCGCCTACATCTACGACCTGTTCATCGGCAACTTCCTGCCCGCCGAGGGCGATGTCGGTGAGGTCGGCGAGGTCGTCCGGCCCCCCGAGGCAACCACCTAGCCCCGACTCGACAGGTCCGCGGGGACGGCGCCAGCACGGCACCGTCCCCGGCGGGCCCTACCCTTCCCCCACCCGGCAACGCAGGAGGCAAAGGATGGCGAAGGAGTACGTCCTCGCGATCGACCAGGGAACGACCTCGTCCCGGGCCATGCTCTTCAAGCACGACGGCACCTCGGCCGGCGTGGCCCAGGAGGAGCACGAGCAGATCTACCCCCAGGCGGGCTGGGTCGAGCACGACCCCAAGGAGATCTGGGACAAGACCCAGCAGGTGACCGCCCAGGTGCTGCGGGACAACAACCTGACCGCCGACAACATCGCCGCGGTTGGGATCACCAACCAGCGTGAGACCACCGTCGTCTGGGACAAGAACACCGGTGAGCCGGTCTACAACGCGATCGTCTGGCAGGACACCCGCACCCAGCCGATCGTGTCCCAGTGGAAGGAAGAGGGCTACGAGGACGAGATCAAGCCCAAGACCGGGCTGGTCATCGCCACCTACTTCTCCGGCACCAAGATCGCCTGGATCCTCGAGAACGTCGAGGGGGCAAGGGCGAAGGCCGAGGCTGGCGACCTGCTGTTCGGCAACACCGACACCTGGCTGATCTGGAACCTGACCGGCGGGGTCAACGGCGGCCACCACATCACCGACTACACCAACGCCTCGCGCACGATGCTGTTCAACCTGGAGAACACCGACTGGGACGACGGCATCCTCGAGAAGCTGAACATCCCCAAGGCGATGCTGCCCGAGCTGCGGCCGTCCTCGGACCGCGAGACCTACGGCAGCACCCTCGCCGACGGCTCGCTGGGCGGCGAGATCCCGATCGCCGGTGACGCCGGCGACCAGCAGGCGGCCCTGTTCGGCCAGGCCTGCTTCGACGTCGGCCAGGCCAAGAACACCTACGGCACCGGCAACTTCCTGCTCCAGAACACCGGCCAGCAGGTCGTGCCGTCCAAGTCGGGCCTGCTGACCACCGGGTTCTACGCGCTCGAGAAGGGCAACAGCTTCTACGCCCTCGAGGGCTCGATCGCCATCACCGGCGCGGCCGTCCAGTGGCTGCGCGACAACCTGAAGATGATCGCCAACGCGGCCGAGACCGAGGAGATCGCCCAGTCGGTCGAGGACGCCGGCGGCGCCTACTTCGTGCCGGCGTTCTCGGGCCTGTTCGCCCCCTACTGGGACGAGCGCGCCCGCGGCGTGATCGTCGGCCTGACCCGCTACGTCAACCGGGCCCACCTGGTCCGGGCGACGCTCGAGTCCGAGTGCTACCAGACCCGCGACGTGGTCGGGGCGGTGGAGCAGGACTCCGGCAAACGCCTCGAGGACATGCGCGTCGACGGCGGCTCGGTCAAGAACAACTTCCTCATGCAGCTCCAGGCCGACATCCTCGGGATCCCGGTGATCCGGCCGCAGGTCCAGGAGACGACCGCCCTCGGCGCGGCGTACCTGGCCGGGCTGGCCACCGGCTACTGGTCCTCGCTGGACGAGATGCGCGAGAACTGGCAGGTGGACCGGACCTTCGAGCCGCAGTGGTCCGAGGACCAGCGGGAGGCCGGGTACGCTCAGTGGAAGAAGGCGATCGAGCGGACGCGGGGGTGGGTCGACTAGGTTCGCCGGGGTAGGTCCGGCCGAGGCCCCCGCCTCACTCCGAGAAGTACAGTCGGTCGTCGGGGACCTCGGCCGGACCATCCCAACGATCACAACCATC
>DATENJ010000456.1:0-4066 GCA_035275125.1 Actinomycetes bacterium
CAACGGGTTCGGGGTCCGGCTCGGCCGCTCCCCCGCCGGCGGCGTCACCGCCGCCGTCCGCGTGCCCGCCGGGCTGCTCTCCACCCGGGTCCCGGCCCCGGCGCGGCACGGATAACGGCTGCCCGTTTCGGCCGGGTCTAATGCAGATCACCTATTGCGGCGGTATTGCCGGCGACGATAGCGTCCTGGCGCCTTCCTCTCCCGCCGTACGCAAAGTTGGTTGTCGATGTTCCGGAATTTCCCCATTCGCGGCAAGCTCATCATCGCCCTGTTGGGCCCGCTGCTGTTGCTGGCCGTTCTGGCCCTGGTCGGCATCCGCCAGAACCTGGCCGAGAGCGACCGGGCCGAGCGCAGCACCGCCTTCGCCCGCCTGGCTGCCGGCCTCGCCCCCCTGATCCACCAGCTCCAGGCCGAGCGCAGCCTGTCCATCAGCTACATCGACAGCGACCGGAGGCAATGGCGGGCCCAGCTACTCGAGCAGCGTCGCGCGGTCGACCGGGCGGCCGCCACCTACCGGGCCCAGGCCGAGGACCTCGGCGCCGACGACGAGCTGCTGGCCGAGAAGATCCACTACGGCCTGAGCGAGCTGGGCCGCATCGGCGAGCAGCGCACCACCATCGACACCGCCAAGATCGTGGCCAGCGAGCTGGCCGTCGGACCAGGCATCGAGCTGCACGAGGAAGAGGGCGAGGAGGAGCTCGAGGGCGCCACCGAAGAGGGCCACGGCCCGCTCACCACCCCCGGCGCGGCGCTGGAGCAGTACACCGACACCGTCAGCGACCTGCTCGACATCAACGGCGAGATCGCCCCCCGCTCCAACGACGAGGGCCTGCTGAAGGGGGTCGCGGCCTCGGTCGCCCTCTCAAGGGCCAAGGACTTTGCCGACAACCAGCGCAGCCTGCTCCAGAACGTGTACGCCACCGGCCACTTCGAGGGCAACGAGCACGCCAAGCTGAGCGCCCTGGTCGCCGCCGAGGTGATCTACACCGCCCAGTTCGACGCCAACGCCACCGAGGCCGAGCACGAATTCCGTGAAGAGACGGTCGCCGGGCCCGAGGTCGAACGGGTCGAAAAGTTCGTGGACCAGGCCCTCAAGCCCACCAGTTCCACCGCGCCCAAGCTCGGCATCGAACCGAGCTTCTGGTTCGACGCCATGAGCGTCAAGCTCGACCGCATGCGCACGGTCGAGGAGCGCCTCAGCGCCGACGTGATCGCCACCAGCGCGGCCGTCAAGCAGGGCGCCGACCGCCGGGCCCTGCTCTACAGCCTGCTCCTGGCCGCGGCCCTGGTGCTGGCCGTCGCGCTGACCCTGATCACCGCCCGGTCCCTGATCCGGCCCATGCGCCGGCTGGAGGCGGCGGCCGAGGAGACGGCCACCCAGCGGCTGCCCGGGGTGGTCCAGCGGCTCCAGGACGGCGAGCAGGTCGACCTCCAGGCCGAGTCGGCCCCGCCCATCGAGGTCCACTCCAGGGACGAGATCGGCCACCTGGCCGAGGCGTTCAACTCCGTCCACCGGGTCGCGGTCCGGGTGGCTGGCCGCGAGGCCGCCCTGCGGCGCAGCGTCGGCGACATGTTCCTCAACCTGGCCCGGCGCAGCCAGAGCCTGATCGAGCGCCAGCTCGAGGTGATCGACGAGCTGGAGGTCAATGGGTCCGGGGCCGAGGTCCAGGCCGGCCTGGGCGAGCTGGACCACCTGGCCACCCGGATGCGGCGCAACGCCGAGAACCTGATCATCCTGTCCGGGTCCGAGCCGGCCCGGCGCTGGCACGGGCCGATCGGCCTGACCGAGGTCGTGCTGGCCTCGGTCGGGGAGGTCAAGGAGCACACCCGGGTCGAGCTCCTCCCTCTCGACGAGGTGCAGCTGGCCGGGCACGCCGCCGCCGACGTCATGCACCTGCTGGCCGAGCTGATCGAGAACGCGGTCACCTTCTCCGCGCCCGGCACCAAGGCCCTTGTGGCCGGCCAGCCGCTGCCCGCCGGCTACCTGCTCGAGATCGAGGACCAGGGCCTCGGGATGACCGACGAGCAGCTGGTCAAGGTCAACCAGCGCCTGGCCAAGCCGCCCGATGTCGACCTGGCGCTGGCCCAGATGCTCGGCTTCTTCGTGGTCACCCAGCTCGCCGCCAAGCACGGGATCAAGGTCCAGCTTCGCCACTCCTGGTACGGGGGCGTGACCGCCCTGGTGCTGCTGCCCCGGCGGCTGATGGTGAACCCGGCCGAGCTGTCCCCGCCGGCCGACGGGTCGGACGGGCCGACGGCCGCCCCCGACCTGGAATGGGTGGCCAGCCGGGTGCCGATGGTCCACGTGCCGTTGGGCGGTCGCCGCCCTAGGGGGTGATGGTGGGGCTGGCCGAACCGACGAGCTTGCAGCCGACCTGGTACTTGGCGCAGCGGTACAGCGCCAGGAAGGCGTAGGCGTCAAAGCCGGTCTCGCTGTCGGTCGGCCGCAGCCCCAGGTACTCGGGCGGCATGTTGAGGCGGTCGGCCATCGCCTGGACGATGCCGGTGGGCTTGAGGTAGCGGCGGTCGGCGTCCCAGTAGGAGAGGAACCCGCCCCGCAGCGCCGGGCGGTAGGCGACCCGGTCGGCGGCCCGCACGACGCCGTCCTCGCCGATCTGGACGCGCAGGGCCAGGTTGGCCACGGCGTCGGCGTAGTGGCGGCGGTCGACCTCCCCGCTGGTGTAGCCGAGCACGGTCTCCAGCGAGCCGAAGGTGAAGGTCCGCAGGGCGCTGGCCCGCTCCCGGTCGCAGGCCAGCGGGGTGCAGCGGGGGATGCCGAAGCCGAGCCGGTCGAAGTGCCGCTCCAGCTCGTCGGCGGTCTTGCTGGCCGAGGTGGTGACCATCGGCAGCAGCGCCGACTGGTCCCGGTAGGCGTTGTCGGGCGACTCGCCGCGGTTCAGGGCCTGGAGGGCCTCGATCGCCGGCAGCAGGGTGTCGTAGCGGGCCGCCATCAGGTACGGCTGCACGTTGCCCACGCACGCCTTGGACCGGTAGGGGTAGGCCAGGGGGGTGGCCGGCGGGTCCAGCCGGCAGTCGCCGTAGGCGTCCAGGAACGGCTCGTGGCGGTAGCTGAAGTCGCGCGGGGCGTCGCGGCCGCGGCCGAAGATGGCCGCCCGGAGGTCCCGCCCGGGCACGAACCCGGCCTTGAGCATGAACCGGGCAAGGGCGGTCGAGCGGCGGTCGTCGTCGCGGCTGACCGCGTGGAGCCAGGCCAGCTGGGTCGCGTGGCGGACCGTGTAGCGGAAGCTGCGCAGGTGGCCGACGTCGCGGACGGGGAAGCTGCGGCGCAGGACCGGCGGCTCGCCGGCGACCGGCCCGGCCGCGAAGGTGCCGAGGCGGACGTTGTCGAGCCAGACCTCGGCCGTGGTCGCCGGGTCGTCGAAGGAGAGCGCGGTCACGCTCACCTGGTACCGGCCCCCGCCGACGTCCCAGTCGACCCGGGCCCGCAGCCGCAGCCCGTCGGCCGAGGACGGGGTGGCGTAGCGCAGCTCGTAGCTCTCGGTGTCGTAGCCCGACTCGAGGCTGCGGATGGCGGTGGGGAGCGGGCAGGTCGAGGCCTCGCAGGTGCCGTTGTCGCCCTGGCCCAGCAGCACCCAGCGCCCGTGGCCCGGGAACCGCACCCGGATCGGCAGCCCGTAGTGCTCGGACTGGACCGCCCCGTCCCGGCCGAGCGGCTTGTAGAGGCCGTCCAGGAACTGCTCGCCCTTGGCGATGGCCTCGTTCAGGCTGGCCAGGGTCGGGGCCGTGACCGGGACTGGCTGCGGCGGGGTCGAAGCCCCCAGCCGGTCCACCATGGCCACGATGGAGCCGGCGACCATGGCCGTGGCCAGGATGCCGGCGACCGTCAGCAGGGCCACCGAGCGGCGCCACAGCGGCGGCTCCGGGCCTTCGGGCGGGGCCGGGTCGCGGCCGACGGGCGCCGGCACCCCCACCCACACCCCGAAGGGTGGCGGGCGATCCGGGACCCCGCCGGCCGGCGACCACAACCGCGACATGAACCTCCCCCCGTCCCCGGCCACCCTGCCCAGGTTGCCGGGATTGTCATCAGGGGGGTTGGGGCCGCCCA
>DATENJ010000457.1:0-2947 GCA_035275125.1 Actinomycetes bacterium
CGAAGTAGTGGTGCACCAGCGCCGGGTCGACCCCGGCGGCAGTGGCGATGGTCCGGATGGACGTGTGGTCGAAACCCTTGTCGGCGAACAACTCGCGGGCCGCGGCCAGGATCGCCCGGCGGGTGTCCGGGCGGCCCGGCCGCCGCCCGCTACGCCCTGTCATAGCCGACCTCCTTCCCTTAGCGATCCGTTGACGCGGTACGGCTGACCGTGATTCAGATGACGTCACGGCGGCGGAAGCCCACGAAGGCGACCGCGGTCAGGGCCACCGTGATCAGCCCGACCCAGCCCAGACCGGACCAGTCGGGTGCGGTGGCGGTCACGTTGGGCACGTGCCACAACGGGCTGATGCCCAGAATCCAGTCCCACAGCCGGAACAACGGTCCCAGGATGGTCAGGGCGAACGTGGCCACGATGGCGAGCCAGCCGGCCAGCCGAACCCGCGGGTTTGCCCCGACGGCGGCCAGCGCCACCGCGACCAGGACCCACACGGCCGGGATCGTGGCCGCTGCCTGCCCGATCACCTGCGTGGCGGCGATACCGGGCTCGGCCGAGGCGGCGATCAGTCCGATGACCGTGCCGCTGAGCAGGATCGCCACCGCCGGAGCGGCGAACGCGATGATCGCGTTGCTGGCCAGATACTTGCTGCGGCTCACCGAGCCGGCGAGGACCGGTTCCACCCGGTAATCGATCTCTTCGGCGTAGACCCGCAGCGCGATCTGGACACCGAAGACGGCGGCGATGATCCCGACCAGCCGCAGGATGGTGACGATGAACTCGAACAGCAGCCCGGCCGGGCCGGCGGCACCGGCGGCGATCAGGCCACCCATGTTCGGGTTGTCGGCGAACACGCTCGATACCGAGGTGGACAGAAACCCGAACACCATGCCGAGTCCGGCGAACGCGACCAGCCAGGAGATCAGCGGACCCCGGTTGATCCGCACCGCCAGCCCCCACACCGACGCGACCAGACCACCACGGGCCGGCCCCCGCCGCGGGGCGACCATGCCCAGGCCGAAATCACGCCGGGCCGACAACGCCAGCGCAATGGCGGCCAACAGGATCGCCAGGCCGACGGCCAGCAGGAGCGGCCAGCCGTTGTTGCCGCTCGCCGGGCGGACCTGCTCCAGCCAGCCGAGCGGGGTCAGCCACACCGTCCACTCCGCACTCTGGCTGGCGTCGATGTAGCCGCGGACGATGAACGCGACGCCGAGCACCGCCACGGCGATGCTGTTCGCGGTCCGGGCGTCCGACCCGATCTGGGCGGCGATGGCCGCGACCCCGGCGAACATCAGACCCGACGCGGTGAACGTGGCCGACAGGGCCAGCGAGTCAACCCAGCCACCCCCGCACGCGACGGTGACGAGCCAGGACACGACACCGAGGGCGACCGAGGCGAGGACCGCCACCAGCAGGGCGACGGCCAGCCGGGTCTGGCGGCCCATCACCCCGGAGGCCAGGAGCTCGGCCTGCCCGGAGTCCTCATCGGCGCGACTGTTGCGGACCACGATGAACACGGCCATCAGCGCCGCGAAGAAGGCACCGAGCGCGCCCGCCCGCCAGGCGTTGAACCCATCGGCGGTCAACAAGTCCCGGGCCGGTCCGAAGATCAGGCTCAGGGCCGGGTTGGTGCCCAGGGTCGCCGCGAGGCGCTGGCGACTCGCCACATCGGGGAAAACCCAGCCGTATGCCAGCACCGATGAGGCCGACAGCGCGGTGATCAGGACGATCCAGGGGCCGATGTTGCGGGCATCCTGTTTGAGGGTGGCCCGCAGGAGAGGCCGCGCTCCGACCATGACCTGGCTCATGCCTGCCCACCTGCGGTCGAGACGGCGGAGTCGCCGGCCGGGTACTGGCGCAGGAACAGCTCCTCCAGCGAGGGCGGTGCCACGTTCAGCGAGGTCATCGCGTACCGGCTCAGCTCCGCCATCGCGGCGTTGAGCTGGTCGGCGTCGACCGAGCCGGTGAAGGTTCCGTCCCTCAACCGGGCCTCGTGAACGAATCGCAGCGAGTCCACAGTGGATGGCGGGTCGGCCAGCACCGCGCGGATGGTGGTCCGGGTGCGGCGGCGCATCTGTTCGAGGGTGCCGGTCTCGACCACCTTCCCGGCTCGGATGATGCTGATCCGGTCGGCCAGGGCCTCGGCCTCGCTGAGGATGTGGCTGGACAGCAGCACGCTGCGACCCCTGGCCTTCTCCTTCCCGATCTCCTCCTGGAAGATGGCCTCCATCAACGGGTCCAGGCCCGACGTGGGCTCATCCAGGATGAGCAGCTCCACATCCGAGGCGAGCGCGGCGATCAGGGCCACCTTCTGCCGGTTGCCCTTCGAGTACTGCCGCCCGCGCTTGGTCGGGTCCAGTTCGAACCGCTCGATCAGATGCCCGCGGCGCGACTCGTCGAGTCCGCCGCGCAGCTTGCCCAGCAGGTCGATCGCCTCGCCGCCGGTCATTCCCGGCCACAGCGTCACGTCACCCGGCACGTAGGCCAGCCGCCGGTGCAGGCTCACCACGTCCCGCCACGGATCACCACCCAGCAACCGGAGCCGGCCGGCGTCCGGCCGGAGCAGGCCGAGCAGCACTCGGATCGTGGTCGACTTGCCGGCCCCGTTCGGACCGAGGAACCCGTGCACCTCGCCGGCGGTGACCTGCAGATCCAGACCGTCCAGTGCCGTGAAGGACCCGAACGACTTGACCAGGCCCTCCACCTCGATGACCGCCGAACCAGACCGTGGATGGGACAGGCTCATGACCGTTACGCCCTTCCTGAGCGCCAACACGAAAATTCCACAACCGAGGAGTTCGACTCAACGATAAATTCCACGCCCGTGGAAGTCAACGCATGATGAGATAGGTTACAGACATGGCGGATGGCTCGGACACAGACCCCGACAACGACACGGCGGCCCCTACGACCAGACGGACGGTCGGACGGCGAATCGGTGACAGCG
>DATENJ010000458.1:0-3922 GCA_035275125.1 Actinomycetes bacterium
CCCCGGTGTCGACCCTGGTCGCCGGCCCCTAGGTCACCTGACCGAAGTCGCGGTCGCCGCGACTTCGGTATCGTTCCCGACCGGCGGAGGCGAACCCGGCCCCAGGGGCCGGTACGCTCCCAGGATGAACGCTTCGGCGGCGGCCACGCTGGCCACGCGCGGGGCCGGGGTCAGGCGCCGCCCGCGCGACTGGGTCGTGGACACCCTGCTGTTCCTGGCCGCGGTCGTCTTTGCGTTGCTGGTGATCGGTGGGCGCCTGGAGTCGTCGACGCCACCGCCGGCCTGGCTGTTCACCGCCGACGTGCTCGCCGGCGCGGTCGGCTGCGCCGGGCTGTGGCTGCGCCGGCGCTGGCCCGTCGGGCTCGCGCTGGTCCTTGTGGCCTTCTCGACCTTCTCCGAGACGGTGTCAGGGGCCATGGTCATCGGGATGCTCACGGTCGCGATCCACCGGCCCCCCCGGACCACGGCGGCCGTCTTCGCCCTGAGCGTTGTGGCCGCGCTCGTCTACGTGGTGGTCCGGCCCGAGCCCGGGATCCCGGCCCTGCTCCTGTTCGTGATCGGCCTGGCCGTTCAGAGCGCCGCCGTCGGCTGGGGCCTGTTCATCCACTTCCGGCGCCAGCTGGTGCTGTCCCTGCGCGACCGGGCCAATCGGGCCGAGACGGAGGCCCAGCTGCGGGCCGAGCAGGCCCAGCAGCGCGCCCGTGACGAGATCGCCCGGGAGATGCACGACGTCCTCGGCCACCGCCTCTCGCTGCTGAGCGTCCACGCCGGCGCGCTCGAGTTCCGCCCCGACGCCCCCGCCGAGGAGGTCGCCCGCGCCGCCAAGGTGATCAGGGAGAACGCCCACCAGGCGCTCCAGGACCTGCGCGAGGTCATCGGGGTCCTGCGCGCCCCCGTGGGGGAGCTGCCCCAGCCGACCCTCGCCGACGTCCGGCAGCTGGTCGCCGAGTCAGGCTGGGCCGGGATGCGGGTGACCCTGCGCGACGAGACCAGCGGCCCCGTCCCCGACCTGACCGGCCGCACCGCCTACCGGGTCGTCCAGGAGGCCCTGACCAACGCCCGCAAGCACGCCCCCGGTGCCGAGGTTCGCGTCAACATCGCCGGGTCTCCCGGCAGCGGGCTGACCGTCGAGGTCCGCAACGACACCCCCTCGACCGGGCCGACTCCCGCCGCGGCCCCCGCGCCCGACCCCGGGGCTGGGCAGGGGCTGGCGGGACTGGCCGAGCGGGTCGCCCTGGCGAGTGGGCGGCTGGAGCATGGGCCCACCGCCGAGGACGGCTGGTGCCTGTCGGCTTGGCTACCCTGGCCGGCATGACCGCGTCCGAGCTGGAGCCTGTCGGCGTGCTGGTGGTCGACGACGACCCGCTGGTCCGGGCCGGCCTGGTGATGATGCTGGGCGGCGCCCCCGACATCCGGGTGGTCGGCGAGGCCGGCGACGGCACCCAGGTCCGGCCCATGGTCGACCGGCACGCGCCCGACGTCGTCCTGATGGACATCCGCATGCCCAACATGGACGGCCTGGCCGCCACCGAGGCCCTGCGGGCCCGCCCCAACGCGCCCGAGGTCATCATCCTGACCACCTTCGACGCCGACGAGCACGTCCTGCGGGCCCTGCGGGCCGGGGCCGCCGGGTTCGTCCTCAAGGACACCCCGCCGGCCGAGATCGTCGACGCGGTCCGCCGGGTCGCCCAGGGCCTCCCGGTCCTCTCCCCGGCGGTCACCAGGCGCCTGATCGACCGGTTCGCCGGCTCGGGCCACGACCGCCGCGCCCGCGCCCGGGAGCGCCTGGCCCTGCTCAACGACCGCGAGCGCGAGGTCGCCGTTGCCGTCGGCCAGGGCCGCTCCAACGCCGAGATCGGGTCCGTCCTCTACCTCAGCGTGCCCACGGTCAAGACCCACGTCTCGAGCATCCTGACCAAGCTCGACCTCAACAACCGGGTCCAGATCGCCCTCCTGGCCCACGACGCCGGCCTCCTCGACGACCCGGAGTGACCGGGTCGCCGAGACCGGGACGGCTCAGGCGCGGCTGGTCGCCGGCTGGCGGCGGCCGCTGCGCCAGGCGTCGCTGAGCTTGACCCGGGCGCCGGTGCGCAGGATGGCGCCCTCGTAGAGGCGGGCGGCCAGCAGGACAACGGCCACGATCGAGACCAGCATGATGGCCAGGGAGAGGGCGATCTCCCACGGGGCGGCGTTCCCGCTGGCGATCCGCAGCGGCATGACCAGCGGGGCGACCGGCGGGAGGAACGACGACACCTTGGCCAGGGTGTTGTCCGCGCCCGAGACCGAGCTCGAGAAGGCGATGAAGAACGACGCGACCATGAGGAGGTTCAGCGGGGTGGCGGTGTTCTGGAGCTCCTCCTGGCGGGACACGATGGCCCCGGCCACCGCGAACATGCTCGAGTAGAAGGCGTAGCCGAGCAGGAACCAGAGCAGCACCGAGCCGATCGTCCCGGTGGCGTCGGGCGGCAGGGTGATGGTGTTGGTGGCCACGGCCACGGCCAGCCCGATCGCGCCGATGATGGCCAGCTGGATCAGGCCGACCAGGCCGACGCCGATGATCTTGCCAGCCAGCAGCTGGACGGGGCGGACGGCGGCCAGCAGCACCTCGACGACCCGGGTCGACTTCTCCTCGACAACGCCCATGGCGACCGCGAAGCAGTAGCCGATCAGCTGCCCGTACAGCAGGAAGACGGCGACGGTGGCGATCGTCCGCTTGGACCTGGCGTCCTCGTCGACCGGCTCAAGGCTGCGCACCGGCAGCGGCGGCGGAGCAAGGGCGGCCTGGATCTCCGCCTGGTCGACGCCGGCGCTCTGGAGGGTCTGCTGGGCCCTGGCCGCCCGGGAGGCCGCCTGCACCAGCAGGCTGAGCTGCTCGTCGGGCTCGGCCTTGGCGACCAGCTCGCGGCCGTCGCTCACGGCCAGGTCGAGCTTGCCGTCGCGGACGGCCGTCTCGGCCTCGGCGGCGCTGGCCGGCTGCTGGAGGTTGATCCGGATGCCGGCGGCCTCGGCCTGGGCGGTGAGGATCTGCCCGACTGGCTGGGAGGCCGCGCCGACCAGGCCGACGTCGAACTCCGTGGGTTCGTTGGCACCGAGCAGCTTGGGCACGAAGATGATGGCGAGCAGGATGGCCAGGGTGACCAGGGTCGAGATCAGGAAGGAGCGGTCGCGCCGGGTCCGCTCGACCAGCTCGCGCCTGGCGGTCAGCTTGATCCCGTCGAAGGTTCGCATCTGGGACGCTCTCATTCCTGCACCACCTGCCGGAAGAGCTGAGTCAGGGACGGCTGCACGGCGCTGAACAGGGTGACCCGCCCGGCCGCCCTGGCCGCGTCGAGCACCAGCTGCTCGTCGCCCTCGACGGCCAGCACCACCCGCCCGTTGTGCTTCTCCAGCACCGTCACGCCCTCGAGGCCGCTCGCCCAGTCGGTGGGCGCGTCGGCCACCTCCACCTGGTAGCGGCGTTCGCCGCCGGAGGCCCGCAGCTCCTCGACCCGCCCGGCCGCGACCAGACGGCCGCGGTTGATGATCGCCACCGCCTCGCACAGCCGCTCCACCAGCTCCAGCTGGTGGCTGGAGAAGATCACCGGGATGCCGTCGGCGGCCCGGTCGGCCAGGACCTCGGCCAGCACGTCGACCCCGACCGGGTCGAGGCCCGAGAACGGCTCGTCGAGGACCAGGACCTCGGGGTTGTGGACCAGCGCGGCGGCCAGCTGCACCCGCTGCTGGTTGCCGAGCGACAGCTGCTCGACCCGGTCGCCGGCCCGGTCGGCCACGCCCAGCCGCTCGATCCAGTAGCCGGCGGCGCTCGCCGCGTCCTCGGTCGAGAGCCCGTGCAGGCGGGCGAAGTACTCGAGCTGGTCGCGGACCCGCATCTTGGGGTACAGGCCACGCTCCTCGGGCATGTAGCCGAAGCGGCGGCGGGTCT
>DATENJ010000459.1:0-10759 GCA_035275125.1 Actinomycetes bacterium
CGGCCCGGGCGAGAACCCGTCCTCGGCCAGCATGACCGAGCCCTCGACCGCGGCAAGGGCCCGGCAGGCACGCTCCAGCAGGGCGGCGCCGGCCGTGGCCAGGTCCTCGCCGCCCGCCAGGACCCGGAACGGGGCCAGCAGCTCCTCGCCGTCGCGAGGTCGCTGCGCTCGGGCCACGTGCTCTCCTCGTCTTGTTCGTCAGGTTCGAGAAATTGAATCGTACTCGATCAGGTCCCGAACAGGCGGTCCCCGAAATCGCCGAGCCCGGGCACGATGTAGGCCTGGTCGTTGAGCCGCTCGTCGACCGCGGCGGTGACCACGTCCAGCGACGGGTGCTCGGCCTCGAGCCGCCGGATGCCCTCGGGCGCGGCCACCACCGACAGCAGGGTGACCTTGGCCGGGCCGGCCGCGAACAGGCTGGCGCAGGCCGCCGCCGCCGACCCGCCGGTGGCCAGCATCGGGTCGAGCAGGAGCACGTAGCTGCCCCCGATGTCGGGCAGCTTGCTGTAGTAGGTCGACGGCTGGAAGGTGGCGTGGTCGCGCTCCAGCCCCAGGTAGCCGACCGCGACCTCGGGGAACAGCTCGGTCACGGCCTCGAGCATGCCGAGCCCGGCCCGCAGGATCGGGACCGCCACCAGGGGGGCGGCAAAGGCGATCCCCTGGGCCTCGGCCAGCGGGGTGGTCACGGTGCGCGACGCCGTCGGGATCCCCCGGGTCGCCTCGACGGCCAGCACCAGCGACAGCCGCTTGGTCAGCAGCCGGAACAGCGGCGGCGGGGTCGAGGCGTCCCGCAGCGCGGTCAGCATGGTCCCGGCCAGGGGGTGGTCGACGACGGTCATGGCCACGGGGTGCTCCTCCTACTTGCCGGCGCCGGACAGCAGGTAGCCGGCGATCGCCAGGTCCTCGCGGATCACCAGCTCGGTGAGCTTGAGCCGGCTGGCCGAGAGCGGGCTGGTCCGGGTGGGCGACGGATAGGCGTCCATGCCGAGGTCGGCGGCCTGGCGCACCGCCCGGAACATATGGAAGGGGTCGGAGACGACCACGATGCGGTGCCGGCCGCCGTCGGGGTTGCGGCGCTCAAGGGCCCGCTTGGCCCCGGCCAGGTTCTGGTAGGTGGTGCGGCTGCGCTCCTCGGTGAGGACGGCACCCTCGGGCACGCCGCGCTGCTGGGCCCAGCGGGCGCCCGACCCGCCCTCGGTGAAGCGGTCGCCGGGCTCCTTGCCACCGGTGAACACCAGCAGCGGGGCCACCTGGTCGCGCCACAGCTCGACGGCGTGCTCCAGCCGGGCCTCGTAGATGGCCGACGGCCGGCCGTCGTACTGGGCCGCCCCCAGGACCACGATGGCGTCGACCCGGGGCCGCTCGTCCTTGCCCATCCACCTGGCCACCAGGGTCGTGGTGACGGCGAAGTAGGCGAGCACGAGCACGAGGAGGCCAACCAGGACGCGGCGCATGCGCGGATTCTACGCAGCCTCCGGATGAGGCCCCGCCAGCAGACCATGTGATGGTTAAATACGGCCAGCCAGCGGCGCTGGCGGGTGGGAGCCCGAATCCGAGAGGAGCAAGTGCATGCGTGGGGTACGGGTTGTGCGGTTGGGCGCCCTGGTGGTGGCGCTCGGTCTGGTCGTCGCCGCCTGCGGCGGTGGCGACGATGACGGCGGCGACGCCAGCACCGGCGGCAGCACCGCCGAGGCCAAGAAGGTCGGCGTCGTCTACGACATCGGCGGCCGTGGTGACCAGTCCTTCAACGACTCCGCCGGGGCCGGGATCGACGCGGCCAAGAAGGAGCTGGGCAGCAAGGTCGAGGTCAAGGAGATCGAGCCCAACGCCGACGGCTCCAACCGCAAGGAGCTGCTCGACAGCCTGGCCGACGAGGGCTACGGCCTGGTCTTCGGGATCGGCTTCCTGTTCTCCGAGGACATCGCCAAGTCGGCCACCGAGAGCCCCGACACCACCTTCGCGGTGATCGACGGCTTCGCCGACAGCTGCACCAAGCCGGACCAGAACCTCCTGTGCATCGGGTTCAAGGAGGAGGAAGGCTCCTTCCTGGTCGGGGCCGCGGCAGCGCTCAAGACCAAGTCCAACACCGTCGGCTTCGTCGGCGGGCTCGAGGGCGACCTGATCAAGAAGTTCCAGGCCGGCTACGAGGCGGGCGTCGACTACATCGCCAAGCAGGACAACAAGGACATCAAGGTCCTGGTCGACTACGCCGGCAACACCCCCGAGGCCTTCCGCAACCCGGCCAAGGGCAAGGAGCTGGCCCTGAAGCAGATCGGCCAGGGCGCCGACGTCATCTACCACGCCTCCGGCGGCACCGGGGCCGGGGTCATCTCGGCGGCCGCGTCCAAGCAGGTCTACGCCATCGGGGTCGACTCCGACCAGAGCCTGACCGCCAGCCCGGCCGAGCAGAAGTGGATCCTCACCTCCATGCTCAAGCGGGTCGACAACGCCGTCCAGCAGACCATCAACAACTACGTCAACGGCTCGGTGGCCGGCGGCATCCAGACCTTCGGCCTCAAGGAGGGCGGGATCGACTACGCCCAGAACCAGTACAACAAGGAGCTCCTGGGCGACATCCCGACCACCCTTGACGAGCTGAAGCAGAAGATCGCCGACGGCGAGATCAAGGTCCCGGACAAGCCGGCGACCTAGCCGTGACGACCGAGGCGACCGAGGTCAGCGGCGGCGGGCCCTCAGAGGCCCGCCGCCCGGCGCCGGCTATCGAGTGCCGGGGCATCACCCGGCGCTACGCCGGGGTCGTCGCCAACGACCAGATCGACCTTGAGGTGGCCGAGGGCGAGATCCACGCCCTGGTCGGCGAGAACGGGGCCGGCAAGTCGACCCTGATGAAGATGCTCTACGGCCTTGAGCAGCCCGACGAGGGCGAGATCCTGGTCAGGGGCGAAGCACAACATATCGACTCGCCCCGCAAGGCCATCGAGCTGCGCATCGGCATGGTCCACCAGCACTTCATGCTGGTCGACGACTTCACCGTGGCCGAGAACATCGTCCTCGGGGCCGAGCCCCACAAGAGCGGGGGCCGCCTCGACCTGGGCGAGGCCGAGCGCCGGGTCGAGGAGCTGGCCCGCGGGTTCGGCACCCCGCTGGACCCCCACGCCCGGGTCGAGGACATCGGCGTCGGCCAGCAGCAGCGGGTCGAGATCCTCAAGCTGCTGTACCGGGGGGCGGACATCCTGATCCTTGACGAGCCGACGGCCGTGCTCGTCCCCCAGGAGGTCGAGGAGCTGTTCGCCAACATGCGCCAGCTCAAGGCGGACGGCAAGACGATCATCTTCATCGCCCACTCGCTGGACGAGGTGCTCCAGGTCGCCGACCGGATCACCGTGCTCCGCGACGGCAAGGTGATCGACACCGTGACCGCCGCCGACACCGACACCCACCAGGTGGCCGAGATGATGGTCGGCCGGCCGGTGCTGCTGCGCCGGGTCGAGGGCAAGGCGACCCCCGGGGAGCCGATGCTCCAGGTCAAGGACGTCCGGGTGGTCTCGGGGGGCAAGGACCTGCTGGCCGGGCTCGACCTGGACGTGCGCCGCTCGGAGATCTACGGGCTGGCCGGGGTCGAAGGCAACGGCCAGGCCGAGCTGGTCGAGGCCCTTGTCGGCCTGACCATCCCCGACACCGGCCGAATCTACCTGGACGACGACGAGCTGACCCGGGCCGACGTCCGCACCCGGCGCCAGGCCGGCCTGGCCTACATCCCCGAGGACCGCCACGCCCGCGGCATGGTCCTGCAGATGCTGGTCAGCGAGAACTCGGTCCTCGGCCAGCACGAGCTGCCGCCGTTCACCAGGCACGGCCTGCTCGACCTCGGCGCCATCCGGCGCCGGGCCGTCGAGCTGATCCGGACGTTCCGGGTCAAGGCGCCGAGCGTCTCCGCGCCGGCCTACGCCCTGTCCGGCGGCAACCAGCAGAAGCTGGTCCTCGGCCGGGAGTTCGCCAGCAAGCCCAAGCTGCTGATCGCCGCCCACCCGACCCGCGGCCTGGACATCGGGGCCACCCAGTTCGTCTGGCAGGAGCTGGTCGAGGCCCGCGACGAGGGCGTGGCCGTGCTGCTGATCTCCTCCAACCTCGAGGAGATCCTGGCCCTGGCCGACCGGGTCGGGGTCATCTACGACGGCCGCATCGTCGCCCAGTTCCGCGGCTCCGAGGCCACCATGAGCGAACTCGGCCTGTACATGACCGGGGCCCGCTCCGGGGATGAGGAGCCGGCGGCGTGAAGGTCGAGGAGAAGCCACCGCCGCCCCCGCCCGAGCCGGAGGTCGAGGAGGCCGCCGCCCGGATCCCCTGGGGCCAGCGCCTGCGGGGCTGGGCCTTCCAGCTGCTCGCCCCGGCCGTCTCGCTGCTGATCGCGGCCGTCATCGGCGTCCTGGTCATCCTGATCGTGCAGCAGAGCTGGAGCGACGTGACGGATGTGGCCGGCGCCATGTGGAACTACGGGCTGCTCAACCGCAACTCGGTGGCCTTCATCCTCGGCCGGGCGACCCCGCTGATCTTCGCCGGCCTGGCCGTGGCCATCGCCTTCAAGGCCGGGCTGTTCAACATCGGCGTCGAGGGCCAGTACGCGATCGGCGCCCTTGCCGCCGGCTACGTCGGCTACCAGGTGTCGGCGCCGACCGTCCTGCACCTGCCCCTGACGATCCTGGCCGGCATGGCCGGCGGGATGGCCTGGGCGGCCATCCCGGCCCTGCTCAAGGTCTACCGGGGGGCGCACGAGGTCATCTCGACCATCATGATGAACTTCGTCGCCAACGCCGTGCTGCTCTATCTCCTCTCGGGGGTGATGAAGGACCCCAACCAGCAGGGCGCCATCGCCCAACAGCAGACCCCCCCGATCAAGCCCTCGGCCCAGGTCGGCTCCATGGTCCCGTTCTTCAACTCGATCGGCTTCGACTTCCGCGGCTCGGCCCCGGTGACCTGGTTCTTCGTCCTGGCCATCGTCGCCGCCGTGCTGTACGCCCTGACCGTGCGGCGCACCCGCTTCGGCTTCGAGCTGCGGGTGCTGGGCACCAACCCCAAGGCGGCCGAGCCGTCCGGCATCCGCAGCAACGCCATGATCATGAAGGCGATGCTGCTGTCGGGGGCGCTCGCCGGCCTGATCGCCCTCCAGGACGTGATCGGCATCGACGACCGGATGAAGCTCGACTACATCCGCGGCTACGGCTTCACCGGCATCGCCATCGCCCTGCTGGGGCGCAACTCGGGCCTCGGGATCGTGGCCGCGGCCCTGCTGTTCTCCTTCCTTGACCGGGCCAGCTCCGGCATCGGCCTCAACACCGAGGTCCCCAAGGAGGTCACGACCATCATGCAGGGCGTGATCATCCTCACCATCGTCATCGCATACGAGATCGTCCGCCGCATCACCGCCCGCCGCCAGCTCCGGGAGCAGCACGACCGTGCCTGAGATCCTCGTCCAGCTGTTCGGGCTGGCCACCATCGCCTCGGCCATCCGGGCCTTCGTGCCCCTCTACCTGGCCACCCTCGGCGGGGTGTTCAACGAGCGCTCGGGCATCGTCAACATCGGCATCGACGGCATGATGATCTTCGGCACCTGGTTCGGGGCCTGGGGGGCGCTCCACTGGGGGCCGGTGGCCGGCCTGCTCACGGCCGTGGCCGCCGGGGTGGCCGTCGCCGCCATCCACGGCATGGCCACCATCACCTTCCGGGTCGACCACATCGTCTCCGGCGTGGCCATCAACATCCTGGCCATCGGCGTGCCCCGGTTCCTGTCGATCGTCGCCTACGGTCAGGGCACCCAGTCGCCCCAGGTCCCCTCCCTGCCCAAGATCGAACTCCCCGGCCTGGGCGAGCAGTCGATCATGGTGCTGGTGACCATCCTGCTCGGTGCGGCGGCCTGGTTCGTGCTCAACCGGACCGTCTTCGGCCTGCGCCTCCGCTCGGCCGGCGAGAACCCCCGCGCCGCCGAGAGCCTCGGCGTCCGGGTCAGGGGCCAGCGCTGGGCCGGCGTGCTCATCTCCGGCGCCTTCGCCGGCCTGGCCGGCGGCTACCTCTCCATCGAGCTGGTCGGCCTCTACCGCGAGGGTATGAACCAGGGCCGCGGCTTCATCGCCCTGGCCGCCCTCATCCTCGGCAACTGGTCCCCGATCGGCGCCGCCTTCGCCTGCATCCTGTTCGCCTGGACCGAGGCACTGACCGTCTTCCTGCGGGTCGACTGGATCAACAACGCCTTTATCCAGAGCCTCCCCTACATCGTCACCCTGGTCGTCCTGGCCCTCTTCTTCCGCCGGGTCCGCCCCCCCAAGGCCGTCGGCCAGGCCTACGAAGCCGGGTCACCGGTATAGGGGAGCCGGCCAGGAGCCGGCAGCCGGGAGCGGGACCAGGGAGTGGTCAGACCGAGCCGCGGAAGGTGTTGCACTGGTCGAGGTCGCCGGTGCGGTAGCCGGTGGTGAACCACTTCTGGCGCTGGGCCGAGGAGCCGTGGGTCCAGGTCTCCGGGTTGACCTGGCCCTGGAAGCGCTTCTGGATGGTGTCGTCGCCGATGGCGGCGGCGGCGTCGAGGCCGTCGGCGATGTCCTCCTCGGTGATGCGCTCGACCAGCGGGTCGCCGCCGTCGGGGCCGGGCTCGGTGGTGGCGTGGTTGGCCCACAGGCCGGCGTAGCAGTCGGCTTGGAGCTCGAGGCGGACGGCGCCGCTCTGCTCCCCGGTCTGGCTGTTGCCGACCCGCTCCATGGTGCCGGTCAGGTTCTGCACGTGGTGGCCGTACTCGTGGGCGAGCACGTACGCCTGGGCGAACGGGCCGCCCTTGGCCCCGAACCGGGTCTGGAGGTCGCGGTAGAAGCTGAGGTCGATGTAGACGGTGGCGTCCCTGGGGCAGTAGAAGGGGCCGACATCGGAGCTGGCCGCGCCGCAGCCGGTCTGCACGCCGCTGGTGAACAACGTCGTCGGGGCCAGCTGGTACTCGGCGCCGCGGCGCTGGAACTCGGCCGTCCAGAACTCCTGGACGCTGTTGACCACGGCCACGACCCGGCAGTCGGGCTTGGTGTTGGCGTCGGCCCCGGTCTTGCACTCCTCGGCCAGCTGGGTGTTCTCGCCCTGGATCTGGTCGATGCCGGGCAGGGCTCCGGAGCTGGTGGTCCCGCCGCCGAGCAGCTGGATGAGGATGAAGACGATCAGCCCGAGGATGCCGGCCCCGCCGCCGATGGCGACCCCGCCGCTGCGCGGGAAGCCTCCGCCGCGGCCTCGGGTGTCCCGGACCTGCGAGCTGTCGAGCTGGCTGTCGTCGTCGAAGCGCATCCTGGCTGACCTCTCTGGCTGTCATCTGCCTGTCAGCGGGAATACCCGACCGCGTCACCCGCCAACCTTCGCGGCGGGGCCCGAGTCATGCCAAACTGCCGGCACGATGCTGAAAACCGAGCGTACCAAGATCGTCGCCACGCTGGGCCCGGCCTCCAGCAGCCGCGAGGTCCTCGGCGGGATGGTCGAGGCCGGTCTCGACGTCGTCCGGCTGAACTTCTCCCACGGCGAACGGGCCGACCACGGCGCCCGGTTCGACCTGGTCAGGGCGGTCGCCTCCGAGCTCGGCCACAACCTGGCCGTCCTGGTCGACCTCCAGGGGCCCAAGATCCGGGTCGGGATGGTCGAGGACAACGGGATCAAGCTCGACCGTGGCCGCGACGTCACGCTGGTCTCCGGCACCGAGCGGTGCGCCGAGCCCGACATCCCGGTCGTCTACCCGGAGCTGGCCGCCGACGTCCACAAGGGCGACCGGATCCTGCTCGACGACGGCGCCATCGGCCTGCGGGTCACCGACGTCGAGGGGGAACGGGTCCGCTGCCAGGTCGAGCGGGGCGGCGTGGTCAAGTCCCGCAAGGGCGTGAACCTGCCCGGGGTGGCCGTGTCGGCGCCATCGCTGACCGTCAAGGACCGGGCCGACGTGGCCACCGCGGTCGAGTTCGGCGCCGACTACGTGGCCTTGTCGTTCGTGCGCAAGCCCGAGGACGTGATCGAGGCCAAGCGGGCGATCGCCGAGAACGGCGGCGACATCCCGGTGGTGGCCAAGCTGGAGCGGCCGGAGGCGATCGACCGCCTGGACGAGATCCTCGAGGTCGCCGACGCCGTCATGGTCGCCCGGGGCGACCTCGGGGTGGAGTTGGCCGTCGAGGAGGTCCCCCCGATCCAGAAGCACATCATCGCCAGGGCCAACTCGCTCGGGGTGCCGGTGATCACCGCCACCCAGATGCTCGAGTCGATGGTGTCCAGCCCCCGCCCGACCCGGGCCGAGGCCAGCGACGTGGCCAACGCGATCTTCGACGGCACCGACGCGGTGATGCTGTCCCAGGAGACGGCCATCGGCCAGTACCCGGTCGAGTCGGTGGCCACCATGCTCCGGATCGCCCGCGCGGCCGAGGGGACCCCGTACCTTGAGGCCCCGCCGCCGCCGGCGGTCGGCGGGCTGGACGTGCCGGCCACCGTCTGCCGGGCGGCCGTGCAGGTCGCCGCCGACCTCGGGGCCAGCGCGATCGTCGCCTTCACCGAGTCGGGGGCGACCGCCCGCTACGTCTCCCGGTTCCGGCCTCGCACCCCGATCATCGGCCTGACCACCTCCGAGTCGGCCAGGCGGCGGATGGCCCTGTTCTGGGGGGTGGAGACGGCCAGCCCGCTGGGCGTCGGCACCCAGGTGCGGGGCATGATCGACGCCGCCGACGAACGGATCGTCCAGGAGGACCTGGTCGCCCGGGGCGACCTCATCGTGGTCGTGGCCGGCAGTCCCGGCGGCCGCGGCGGCACCAACCGTGTGCTCGTCCACCGGGTCGGGCGGCCAGACCTGGCCGCCCGAGAAGCTTGAGGCATTTCTCACATCCACGCGGGCTCGTCCGACTGTAGGCGACTAGTACCAAAGTTCTACGGTGACAAGTGGTCCACTTTCCGCCACACTTCCGTGACCACTCGTGACCACCGTCCGGGGGACAGGAGAGGAGCCGGCGTATGAAGCAGCGTGAGGTCGGCGAGGCGTACGAGGCGTCCACCAGCGCCCTCGAGGCGGCCAAGGGGCAGCGGCTCAGCCTGCGGCGGGCCATCGCCGGGCTGGAGGAGGCCCTGGCCGTTCCCGACGACCCCGACGGCCTGGGCGGCCAGGACGCCCTCCCGACCCGGCTGATCCCGGCCCTTGAGCGCCTCCAGATGGTGTTCGCGGCCCACGTCGAGGTCACCGAGGCCCCTGGCGGCCTCTACCAGGAGATCCTCGAGAACGCTCCCCGCCTGGCCAACCGCGTCACCCGGTTCCGCCGCGAGCACGCCGAGATCACCGAGGGCATCGGCCGCGGCCTGGCCGAGTGCGCCAGCGCCGACGACCCCGACGCCGTCCAGGCCCTGCGCGACCACAGCGTGCGCCTGTTCGCCGACCTGGTCCGCCACCGCAAGCGCGGCCTCGACGTCGTCTACGAGGCCTACCACGTCGACATCGGCGGCGAGTCCTAGCCCGCAGCCCGATCCCGCCCCACCCCAACCCTCGGGCCCCATATACCCACCTGGCACGGTGGCCCGGGCCGTAAGGGCCCGATCTACGCACCCGGCACGGTGGCACGGCCGTTCGTGCCCCATACACCCACCTAGCACGGCTTGCCCGGCCATTCGGGCCCGATGCACCCACCCGGCACGGTGGCTCAGCCCGCGCGGGGGCGGCCTTCTACGACCCGGCTCCGGGTTCAGGCCCCCGGTGGGGGAGCGTAGCCGACCGGGGGAGGAGGTGCGCGCAGCTGTCCACAGCCCCGCGCCACGCAGCACTGGGCCGGGTCGCCGCAGCACCGCGAGGCGGGTCGCCGCAGCACCCTGGGGCGGGTCGCCTCGCCACACTGAGGCGGGTCGCCTCGCCACACTGAGGCGGGTCGCCGTGCGGCGTCGGTGTGACTAGAGCAGGTGGTCCCAGCCGGAGCTGGCCAGCAGGGTGGTCAGCTGGTGGGTCAGGGCGTCCAGGGAGAACTGGTGGCGGGCGATGTCGTGGTTGGTGGTCAGCAGGTCCGGGCCGGGGTGGTCGAGGAAGGCCTTGAGGGGGGTTGGGTCGTCGGCTGGGAACCAGCGGAAGCCGAAGGCGGCCAGCTCGGCCGCGACCGGGTAGTCGCCGACGGCCAGGGGGCGGCGGTGCAGCGAGGCCTCGATCAGGGGTGCTCCGAACCCCTCCCAGGTCGAGGGGAAGACGACGGCGTCGCAGGCGGCGTAGGCGTCATCCATGGTCAGGCCGTTAGGGATGCGGCGATGGACTCTGGCCGTTGTGGTGGTGAGCAGGCGCTCGAGCTCGGCCGCGTAGCCGTCCTCGGCCGGGCCGGTCAGCCAGTAGTCGGCGGTCAGGCCCTCGGCCATGGCCAGGCCAGCGGGGACGTTCTTGCGGGGGATGGCCCGGGTCGGCTGGAGCAGCAGCCAGCGGTCGGGGGCGACCCCGAGCCGCGACCGGGCCATCCCCCGGCGGCCGGGGCCGGGGGACGGGAAGCCGCCGTAGATGGTGGTGGCCTTGATCCCGCGGTCGGCCAGCTCCCCGCGGCTCAGCTCGTTGATGGTGACGTGGGTCCAGGCGGGGTCGTCGGGCGGCCAGCCGGGGGGCTCGTCCAGCTTCTGGCGCTGCCAGGGCAGGTCGTGGTGGTGGAGCACGACCCGGGCGCGGGTGCGGCCGACCGCGCTGGCGACGGCTCGCGAGATCGCGGGCTCGAGCGGCAGGGAGCACACGTTCTCGACGACCACGAGGTCACCCTCGTCCAGCACCGTCACGAGCGCGTCGACGTCCGCGGGC
>DATENJ010000460.1:0-20489 GCA_035275125.1 Actinomycetes bacterium
CTGGGCGGTGCCACTGCGCGACGCGATCGCCCGGGCGGGGGGGTTCCGGCTCAGTGACGGGTTCATCAGCCCGCTGGACCTGGTCGCGATCGGGCTGATGGCGGCCGAGGAGGCCAAGGACCTCCATGCCATGGAGACGGCCTCCGCGACCAGCCGATAGCCAGGGTGGCCACGGCCACAACGACCACTTGGAGGTGTAGGAGATGATGGGATCCCGCAGGGTCGCCCGGCGGACATCCCGGCGCGTCGCCCGCCGCCGCCGCTAGGACAGCACCCACCGGAGCCGCCTCGTCGGCGTGGCCAGCGGCCGCCCCGGCGAGGCCCGGCATCCACCGCAGCGGCCGGCGAGATCGCTGGCCGAGAGACCCAGGAGGTTCCAGATGACTGACGAGGCATACTCGTCGTCCGCGTCGCGCGCCCAGCAGGAGACGCCCGGATGGGCGGTCGGCTTCATCATGTTCGCCGGGATCATGATGATCATGGTTGGCGTGTTCGAGGCGTTGCAGGGGCTCGTTGGCATCTTCGAGAACGAGTTCTTCGTCCCCACCCGCAACTACCTGTTCCAGTTCGACGCCACCACCTGGGGCTGGACGCATCTGCTGCTCGGGGTGCTGGTGGCCTTCGCCGGCTACGGGCTGCTGTCGGGCAAGACCTGGGCCCGCACGGTGGCGATCTTCCTGGCCGTGCTCAGCGCCATCGCCAACTTCGCCTTCATCCCCTACTACCCGTTCTGGTCGCTGACCATCATCACCTTGGACATCTTCGTCATCTGGGCCGTGGCCGCCCACGGCGGTGCGCTGCGGGAACCGGTCTGACCTAGCTCACCGCCTTCTTCACGAGCGCGCCGATCCTCGCCTCGTCGTCCGCGGTCAGCTCCGTCAGCGCGTAGGCGGTCGGCCACATGGTGCCGTCGTCGAGGTTCGCCTCGGCGTTGAAGCCGAAGGTCGCGTACCTCGTCTTGAACTTCTGCGCGCTCTGGAAGAAGCAGACGACCTTGCCGTCCTTGGCATACGCGGGCATCCCGTACCAGAGCTTGGGCGAGAGGGTCGGCGCGCTGGCCCTGATGACGGCATGGAGCCGCTCGCCCAGGACGCGGTCCGGTTCCGGCATCTCGGCGATCTTCGCGAGCACGGCGCTCTCTCCGTCCGCCTTGGCCGCCTTCAGCTCTTTTGCGCGCTCCTTCATCGCGCCTCGTTCCTCGTCGGTGAATCCCTCGTACGTCTTGCCGGTCGCGGCGGTGCGCTTGGCGGACTTCGGCGTGTCGTTCATGGCAGGTTCCCTCCCCTGCGAGTCTTGATGGGGACAACCCTCATGCTAAAGGAGCCCCCGCGGCGGCGGCTTCTCCGAACCTGATCCATCGCAGCGCTTACGGCGGGCGGTACTGCCAGTCGTAGATGACGACGCTGCCGACGACCAGGTCCTGCACCGAGGCGTTACGGCGGCTGACCAGGACCCAGAGCAGCCCCGCCGGGAAGACGACGTACAGCACGGCCCGGAGCAGCGCACGGCGCACCGACAGCCGCCGACCGGAACGGTGCAGCACCCGCAGCCCGGCCAGCTGCTTGCCCACGGTGCGCCCGGTCCCCGCCCAGCCGGCAGTGAGGTATCCGACAGCGATCGCGCCCCCAGCGGTGCTGAGCATCCAGCCCGGCGCCACCGGCAGCTGGAACGGCGGTCCGACCAGCACGTACCGGAGCACCCCGATGATCAGGATCGCCGACACCCCTATGAGCCAGACCACGCCGAGGTCGACCGCGTCCGCGACCAGCCGGGAGACCAACCCTCCCTGGTGGCCCTGAAGATCCGCGGCCGGGTGGCGTGTCGGCACCGCCACCACACCATCTCCTCCGGCTGGGCTGTCGAGTCTTGGCAGTATCGCCACCCGATCGGTCACGGGACCTCACCCGATGCGGATGGTTTTTCGCGCCGACGGCAGTAATCACCCGTAACGGGTGATGACCGAGCGCGCCAAGTCAGCGAAAGTCAGCCGATGGACACACAGGATGGCCTGACGGACGACGAGCGGGCGGAGCTTGAGCGGCTTCGCGCCGAGGTGGTCACCCTCCGTACCCAGGCAGGGCACGCGGAGGCGGCCTCCAGGGAGGACGCCGTGACCACACGGGCGGCCCGACAGCGGTGGCGCACGATCATCGCCACCTTGCTGATTGTGCTGGGCTGTGTGCTGGCGCCGCTGGCGGGGGTGGCGGTGTGGGCCCGCAACCAGGTCACCAACACCGACCGCTATATCGCCACGGTGGGACCGCTGGCCAGCGACCCCGCCATCCAGAGCGCCATCGCCGACCAGATCACCACCCAGGTCTTCACCTACCTCGACGTCCAAGGACTGACCACCCAGGCCATCGACGCCGTGGCCCAGGGGGGGAACCTGCCGCCCCGGGTCACCGACCAGCTGCAGGCGCTCTCGACCCCGATCGCCAACGGCATCCAGAGCTTCACCCGTACCCAGGTGGGCAAGGTCGTCGAGAGCGACGCGTTCGCGGATGCCTGGGTGCAGGCCAACCGGCTGGCCCACGCCGAGCTGGTCAAGGCCCTCACCGGCGAGGGCGACGGGTCGATCACCGTCGAGAACGACACCGTCAGCATCAACCTGGCCGCCTTCATCCAGACGGTCAAGCAATCGCTGGTCGCCTCCGGGTTCACCCTGGCCGAGCGGATCCCAGCTGTCGAAGCCTCCTTCCCCATCTTCAAGTCGGACCAGATCCCCAGGGCACGCAGCGCGTTCCACCTGCTCACCACCTTGGGGAACTGGTTGCCGTTCATCGCGCTGCTGCTGATCGGGTTGGGCGTGTACGTCGCCAAGGACCACCGCCGGGCGCTGGTCGGCGCCGGCATCGGTGTGGCGGCCGGCATGCTGCTGCTGGCGATCGGGCTGGCCGTGTTCCGCTCGATCTACCTGGATTCCGTGCCATCCAATCTGCTGCCCCACGACGCCGCGGCGATCCTGTACGACACGATCGTGCGGTTCCTGCGAGCGGGGCTGCGCACCGTGTTCGTGCTCGGGCTGGTGGTGGCCGCGGGGGCGTTCCTGACCGGCCATTCGGCCACCGCCACCCACGCCCGCCAGGGCCTCGCCGGGGCCATCGGCTGGCTCCAGCGCGGCGCTGAGGGTGCCGGCCTGCGCACCGGCCCCGTCGGGACCTGGGTCCAGGCCAACAAGCGGGTGCTACGGATCGGCGCGGTCGCGCTGGCGAGCCTGGCGCTGGTCTTCTGGACCCGACCCACCGGCAAGGTCGTCATCGGCCTGGCCCTTGCGCTGCTCGTCGTGCTGGCCGTCATCGAGTTTCTGGCCAGGCCAGGCCAGGATGTCGCCGAACGCTCGGCAGCAAATATCACCTAGGTGAATGAAGGGGATGGAGGAAGCCGCGTCATTCACTTGGGAGCAACCATGGCATGGTGATGACACACGAGCGGTCCCGCGCCGCCAAGGGCGCAACGATCTACCGGATCGTTGTCCGTGGCGAGTTGAGCCAGCGCTATGCGCAGGCGTTCGAGGGCATGACCCTGGCATCCGAAGACGGCCAGACCGCCATCAGCGGGCCGGTGGTTGACCAGGCGCATCTGCACGGTCTGCTGGGCCGGGTCGGCGACCTTGGCCTTGAGCTCGTGAGCGTGAATCCCACCGTCGATCCTTCAGGGTCAACGGTTCGTCACACGAGGAGGTAGCTCGGTGGCGGCGTCGATCCGCATCGTGGATACCAACAGCGGCAAGAGCCGGGGCGCGCGAGGAGCCCCGGCGCGGCAGCTGTCAGATGAGCGGCCCACCGACGAGCTGGGCATGGCTCTGCTGGCGACCAAGCTGACGCCACCGCACAGCTCGCTTGGTCAGGTGTCCCGTTCGCGGCTGCTCGACCTGCTCCAGGCCGGGGCCCAGCGGCTGCTGACGCTGGTGTCAGCCCCGGCGGGGGCGGGCAAGACCACGCTGCTCGCCTTCTGGAGCTCCTCGCGCCGGCCTCCGGGCCCGGTCGCCTGGCTGTCGCTGGATGCCGGCGACAATCACCCCGCCAGGTTCTGGGCCTACGTCCTGGCGGCGCTGTGCCAGTCCGACGCCGTACCGGGCGACAGTGCGCTCGGGGGACTGTCGGCGCAGCCCGGATCGGACGAGCAGTTCCTGCGCCAGCTGGTGAGCGGCCTGGCCGAGCTGCCCACCCCGGTCGTGCTGGTCCTGGACGACCTCCACGACATCACTGACGCAAAGGTGCTTGCTGGGCTGGAGTTCCTGCTACGCCACGCCCCACCACAGCTGCGACTGGTGCTGGCCACCCGGTCCGACCCCCCGTTGCCGCTGCAGCGGCTGCTGGTCAGCGGCCAGCTCGCCCAGGTGCGGGCGGCCGACCTGGCGTTCACCGTCGCCGAGGTGGCTGAGCTGCTGGCTGCATGCGACGACCCGCTACATCTGTCCGAGGATGACCTGGCGCTGCTACAGGCACGCACAGAGGGATGGGCTGCGGGGCTGCGGCTGGCGGCCCTTTCGCTGGAGACTCAGCCGGACCCGCACCGGTTCGTGGCCGAGCTCGCCGGCGACGACAAGAGCATCGCCGACTACCTGACGGGAGAGGTGCTTGACCGCCAGCCGGAGGAGCTGCGCAGCTTCCTGCTGCAGACCTGCATCGTCGACGAGCTGAACGGCGACCTGGCCGACACCCTGACCGGCGGCCACGGCGGCGAGTCGATGCTGGCGAGTCTTGAGCGGACCAACGGCTTCGTCACCCCGGTCGGATCGCGGCGCACCACCTACCGATACCATCAGCTGTTCGCCGAGCTGCTCCGGTACGAGCTGCGCCGCGAGGCGCCGGGTCAGGTCGTCAAGCTGCACCGGCGTGCCGCCTACTGGTACGCCGCACGCCGACTGACGGTGCATGCCATCGAACACGCGCTCATGGCGAAGGATTGGCGCTATGCGGCCGACCTCATGGCCAAGCACGGGTCGAGCCTCATCCTTCGGGGTGATGCCGTCGCGCTCCATCGGCTCGTCGGACGGCTCCCGGACGACCTCGTCCAGATGGATCCGGAGCTTGTGCTGTTGGGCGCCGCCGATCGGATCGTCCGCGGCGACCCCGACGAGGCCGCCGCCCACCTGCGCACCGCGTCGCAGCGAGCGCAGCTCCTGGGCGAGCAGCGACAAGGCCAGGTCGCCCTGCTGCTGGCGATCGTGAACACCGCCCTGGCCTGGCAGGTTGGCGACCTCGACCGGGTGCTGGTGGCCGGCGAGGAGGCGCTGGCGTTGCAGTCGCGGGTAGGAGCAGACGATGAAGACGACGCCGCCCGGGCGATCCTGCTTTCCAACGTGGGCGCGGCGGCGCTGTGGGCCGGCCACCTGGACCGTGCCGAGCTGCACCTGCACGAGGGCTTGGCGGTCGCCGTGGGGGCCGGGCTGGCCTCGCAGCAGTCCGCCTGCATGAGCCAGCTTGCTCTGGTGTACGCAATGCGGGGCGAGCT
Source organism: Actinomycetes bacterium (assembly GCA_035275125.1). GTDB lineage: Bacteria > Actinomycetota > CALGFH01 > CALGFH01 > CALGFH01 > CALGFH01. The sequence goes on from DATENJ010000460.1 coordinate 5,458, forward strand.
GCACGAGGCGCTGCGGTGGGGCACAAATGCGGCGGAGATCGCCGTCGAGCAGGACTGGTTGTCGTCGTCGACGCCGGCGGCCGGAGGCGACCTGGCCCTGGCGTGGGTCTCCTACTACCAGGATGACCTGGGCGAAGCGAGCCGCTACGCGGACCAGGCAGGCGCAGCCTCAGGGGGCGCCTGGCAGCCGATGACGCTGGCGGTCGCCATCCTCCGGGCACGGCTGCTGCGTGCCCGGGGCGACATCGCCGGCTCGCTGAGCACGGTGGCGGCCGTCCGCCGCGACCTGGCGGGCTGGAGGGCCCCACTGCATCTGTGGCGCTGGCTGCTGCTGACCGAGGCGGAGCTCCGCAGCGCGGCTGGGCATCCCCAGTCGGCGTCGGCAGTCCGCACGAGCCTCGACAGCGGTCCGGTGTCGGGCGGGGAGGCCGTGGTACTGGCCCGCCTCCACCTGGCCGAGAGCGATCCGGCCGGCGCCGCCGAGACGATCGCCCCTTGCCTCGACGGCGTTGCGTCAGATGGCTTCCTGCTCGTGCCAGCCGAGGTGTGGCTGCTGGATGCCCTGGCGAGCGATGCCGTCGCCGACCACGACCGGGCGGCGTCCTCGCTGGAGCGTGCCCTGAGCCTCGCCGAGCACGAGGGGCTCCGGCGCAGCTTCCTCGACGCCGGCGCACCCGGCCGGTCGCTCCTCGCCCGCTACCGCCAGCGGGTCCCGACCTCCTGGTCCTACCTCGACGAGCTGCTGCAGGCATCCGCCGAAGGGGTACAGGTCACCGTCCCCGAGGCAAGACTGCTCGAGCACCTCACCGAGCGGGAGCTCGCCGTGCTGAATTACCTGCCCAGCCTGATGACCTACGAGGAGATCGCCGGGGACCTGTTCGTCTCGCTGAACACGGTCAAGACCCACGCCTACGGCATCTTCCGCAAGCTCGGCGTCACCGGGCGACGACAGGCGGTACGCAGCGCGCGCGAGCTCCATCTCCTCTGAACCCGCCCCCACGGAGGGATCCCACCATGGCAGTGACCGCCAAACGAGCCCAGCGGCTCTCCGACGCGGACCTCGAGCGGCTGCTCGGTCTCCTGCGGGGCGCCGACAGCGCCGAGCTGAAGCTGACGGTGCCCGACTCGGAGCAGCGCTCGGCCGTGGCCGCGCTCGGAATGGACCCGCTGGACGCCCAGATCCGCCAGGTCTTCTTCTTCGACACCCCCGATCTGGTGCTCAACAAGCACGGCCTGGTGGTGCGGGCCCGCCGGGTCCAGCAGCGGGCCGACGACTCGGTCGTCAAGATGCGGCCGGTGGTCCCAGACAACCTCCCTGCCAGCCTCCGCAAATCCAAGGATCTGGTCGTCGAGGTCGACGCCATGCCCGGCGGCTATGTCTGCTCGGCATCGCTAAAGGGCACGCCGGGGGTCGGCGCGGTCAAGGCGGCGGCCGCCGGCGACCGGCCGATCCGCAAGCTGTTCTCCAAGCAGCAGCGGGCGTTCTTCACCGCCCATGCGCCTGAGGGCGTGGCACTGAATGACCTCTCCGTCCTGGGCCCGATCAACCTCATGAAGCTGAAGTTCTCGCCGCGCGGCTATCGCCGGCGGCTAGTTGCCGAGCTGTGGCTGTATCCCGACGGCTCGCGGATCCTGGAGCTCTCGACCAAGTGCACGCCAACCGAGGCGTTCGACGTCGCCGCCGAGACCCGTGCGTTCCTGGCGTCGCAAGGCGTGGACCTGTCCGGGGAACAGCAGACCAAGACCAGCACCGCGCTGGCGTACTTCTCCCGCAACCTCAAGGCAACGGCCGGCGTCTAGCGGATCGTCGGCCCGTCACCCACCGCCCGCCTGGGACACCCGCCTGACCTCGACCAGCTCCAGGCCGAGCAGCCGGGCCCTGGCCAGGACCCCGAACAGCGCGGCCTGGTCGGTGAGCTGGCCGCGTAGCACCGTTCGCGCCGGCTCGACGGCGACTTCCAACCCTTCCAGCGACGCCGCCACGATGGCGTCGTGCGCGTGCCCCCTGACGCGCACCGCGTAGCGGATGTTCTCCATGCGCAGCACCCCCGTCTGCTCGAATGCCTCTCGGCCACCCAGGACATAAGCATCGTCCCGGGCAACCGCGTCGTCACCATCCCTAGCGGGTGAGATGTGCCGCTCCAGCGGCGCATCTCACCCGCCACGGGTGAGGCCGCGCACCGAATGCCCGCGGAGGATACGTGCGGGAGTCGGAGCGGTGGTCGGGAGGGCTGGCATGAGCCGACGGGAACACATCACCAAGGAGCTCCTGGTGGAGCCGGGAACGGCGGCGAACATCGCCGGCCGCGACCCCGCCTGGACCGGGGGGCCGGAGTTCCAGGAGCTGTCGGCCACCGAGCTGAGCCACACGGCCAAAGCGCTCCTCGCCGACGGCGTGAAGGTCCTCGCCAAGGCTCAGGAACTCCTCTGGGCGAGCAACACCGAGGCGCTGCTGGTGGTGTTCCAGGCGCTGGACGCGGCCGGCAAGGACTCCACCATCAAGCACGTCATGTCCGGGGTGAACCCCCAGGGGGTGCAGGTCGTCTCGTTCAAGCAACCATCCAGCGAGGAGCTCGGCCACGACTTCCTGTGGCGGACCGTCAGGGCGCTGCCTGAGCGGGGTCGCATCGGGATCTTCAACCGCTCCCACTACGAGGAGATCGTCGCCCTCCGGGTTCACCCCGAGTGGCTGGAGAAGCAGAAGCTCCCGGCCAACGGGCGGGGGCCCAGCTTCTGGGCCGAGCGGCACGAGGACATCAACGCCTTCGAGCGCCACCTGGACCGCAATGGAACCAGGATCGTGAAGTTCTTCCTCAACATCTCCAAGCGGGAGCAGAAGCGCCGTTTCCTCGCCCGCCTCGACGAGCCCGGCAAGCAGTGGAAGTTCAGTGCGGCCGACCTGGCCGAACGGGCCCGCTGGGACGACTACATGCGAGCGTTCGAGGAGGCGATCACCGCCACGTCCACGCCCTGGGCGCCCTGGTATGTCATTCCCGCCGACCACAAGCCAGTCATGCAGGCGATGGTGGCCGCCATCCTCGTCGACACCATCGAGTCGCTGGAGCTGAGCTGGCCCGAGGTCTCGGAGCAGGCCCAGGTGGCCAACGCCGAGGCCCGCCGCAAGCTGGCGGCCGAGCCGGAGGACGAGACAGGCTGACCGCCATGGCCAACAGACGCCGCGAGCATGACCGGGCCTGCCGTTGCGACCAGGCCCACGCCGGTTGCCCCGCGCTGGCGGTCCAGGGCCTGAGCCGAACCCGGGTCCAGGAGCTGGCCGAGGAGATCTGGACGGTATCGACCGGGACCACCGTCCCAGTCCAGCCGCTCCTGGACCCGCGGGGCAGCCGGCCGGGCGCCTCCGCCCAGGCAGCCTACCGGCGCCGCCGCCACAAGGAGCAGGAGCAGTGGCGCGACGGCTCGCGGTGGCGGTGGGTGGTGGTGGCCGCCGTTGCGGTCGGGGTCGGGTTCCTGGTCGTGCCCGTCATTGGCGGCTGGGTCGGGGTGCGGGTGGCCGCGGTGGCGGGGCTGGTGGCGTGGTGGCGGCTGCGGTTCCATCCCTCAGCGGACGCGCGGTTCTGGCGACGGCAGGCCCAGCTGCAGCGCCGCACGGCCGGCGTGCTGGCCCAGCTGGACCAGGAGGGCTGGCTGGTGCTTCACGACATCGCCCTGCCGGGCTGGCCGGCCAGCCTGGACCACCTGGTCATCGGCCCGACCGGCGCCTGGGCCATCGACTCCTGGTGGAACGACTGGCCGCGACGACGCAACCCCACCTCGGTGCGGTCCGCTCCCGGTGTCATCGGTGGTCCGCGACCCGATCTGCGGTGGAAGGCCGAGGCCGTCGCCGACAGCCTGGCAGACACCGGCATCTCCGTCCGGCCGCTGCTGTGCCGTCATGCTGGCATCTGGCCGCGAGCCCGCAGGGTGGTCGAGGGCATTCCGCGGGTGGCGCTGCGACGGCTCCCCAACATCGTGCGCAATGGGTCGCGGGTGCAGCCAGACGAGGTCGAGCGAGCCAGCGCCCGTGCGCTGGAGGTACTCCGGCCAGCGGCCTGAGAGGGCACGCCAGAGGCGCGAGGAGACAGCTATGGACAGGTACCCACCGATTGCCGACCACGGCCTGATCGGAGATCTGCAGACGGCGGCGCTGGTGACAGCCGACGGGTGTGTCGACTGGTTCTGCTCCCCGCGGTTCGACTCGCCCAGTGTGTTCGCGTCGCTGCTGGACCACGACAACGGTGGGCGCTTCCGTATCGGCCCCGAGGGCGACGACTACGTCGCCAGACAGCTGTACTTTCCGGATACGGCCATCCTGGTCACGCGGTTCATGACCCCCGGCGGGGTCGCCGAGGTGCTGGATTTCATGCCGGTCGACGACCCTCACCAGGCCACCGACCGGCACCGGCTGGTCCGGGTGGTGCGCTGTGTCCGCGGCCAGATCCGGTTCGAGATGACGTGCGCCCCGCGCTTCGACTACGGTCGCCAGGCGCACGAGCTGGAGCTCACGGACGAGGGTGCGGTGTTCCGCACCCCGACGCTGCAGCTGACGCTGCACGGCGGAGGAACCGGGGTGATGCAGCGCCAGGGCAACGACGTCCGTGGGAAGCTGACGTTGCAGGCCGGCCAGACCGGAGGGCTGATGCTGGAGTCGGCCGCCGACGGCCCACCCCGGACCATGACCCCCGAGGAGCTGCTGGACCTGTTCACCTCCACGGCGCGGTTCTGGCGTAGCTGGCTGGGCCGCTCCAGCTACCGGGGTCGCTGGCGTGAGCAGGTCGACCGCTCGGCCATCACGTTGAAGCTGCTGACCTACGCCCCCAGCGGGGCGCTGGTGGCCGCCCCGACCGCCGGCCTGCCCGAGCAGGTCGGCGGGGAGCGCAACTGGGACTACCGCTTCACCTGGGTCCGGGACGGCTCGTTCTCGGTGCATGCCCTGCTGGGCCTTGGCTTCACCGAGGAGGCCGAGGCGTTCATGCGATGGCTTTCTGACCGCGCCGTCGAGCAGGTGGGCCAGGCTGAGGGCTCGGGGCCGCTGAAGATCATGTACCGGGTCGACGGTTCGTCCGACCTGGAGGAGGAGACCCTGGACCACTGGGAGGGCTACGCTGGCTCCAAGCCGGTCCGGATCGGCAACGGCGCCGCCGACCAGCTCCAGCTCGACATCTACGGCGAAGCGCTGGACTCCATCTACCTCGCCGACCGCCAGGGGATCCGGGTCGGCCACCCCGGCTGGGTCAAGCTGGCCCAGCTGACCGATTGGCTGTGCGACCACTGGGACCAGCCCGATGAGGGGGTCTGGGAGACCCGCGGCGGCCGCCAGAACTTCACCTACGGCCGGCTCATGTGCTGGGTGGCCCTTGACCGCATGGTCCGCCTGGCCCGCGAGCACGGCCGGCCCGCCGACCTGACCCGCTGGATCGGCGAGCGCGACCGGATCTACCGGCAGATCATGGAGCGCGGCTGGAACCCGCAACGACGTGCCTTCACCCAGCACGACAAGACCGAGGTGCTCGACGCCTCGCTGCTGATGATGCCGTTGGTCGGCTTCGTGGCGCCCAGCGACCCGATGTGGCTGTCGACCCTGGACGCCATGGACGGCGAGCTGGTGTCCGACAGCCTGGTGTACCGCTACGACCCCAGCGCTTCCCCTGACGGGCTGCGTGGCCACGAGGGCACCTTCTCGATCTGCACCTTCTGGTACGTGGATGCCCTGGCCCGCTCGGGCCGCCTGGAGCAGGCCCGGCTCACCCTCGAGAAGATGTTCACCTACGCCAACCACCTGGGGCTGTACGCCGAGGAGATCGGGCTGACCGGCGAGCAGCTCGGCAACTTCCCCCAGGCGTTCACCCACCTGTCGCTGATCAACGCCGCCATCACCCTCGACCACCAGCTCGACCAGCGGTGAGATCACCTGGAACAGATGAGGCGTCCCGGCCGGGACCGGCCCACCATCAACCTGGCGTGCCCGTTCCCGTGAGGGTTGGAGGGAAACCGTGTCTGCGACCCAACAGGTGAAGCATGACGTGAGCGGCCGCTCAGACTGGCATGGGTCCGACGCATCCGCGGTCGCCAGGGAGCTGGGCGTCGAGCCGGAGCATGGGCTCAGCGTCGAGGAGGCGCGCAGCAGACTCCAGTCCCAGGGTCCCAACCGGCTCACCGGGGCCAAGAAGGAGTCCGGCTTCCAGGCCTTTGTGCGCCAGTACCGGGATTTCATGCAGATCATCCTGTTGGCCGCGGCCATCATCAACCTGCTGGTCACCGGGGATGTCGGGACCTCGGTGGTGCTGGCCGGGCTGACGGTGTTCAACGCGGTGATCGGCCTGCGCCAGGAGGCCAAGGCGGAGGAGAGCGTCAAGGCGCTGGCCCAGATGATGAAGACCATCGCCCGGGTCCGCCGCGACGGCCAGGCGATCGAGGTCGACGCCGAGGAGCTGGTGCCGGGCGACGTGGTGCTGATGGAGGCGGGCAACCGGGTTCCCGCCGACGGCCGCATCTGTGTCGCCGCGACCCTGGAGATCGAGGAGGCCGCCCTCACCGGTGAGAGCCTGCCGGTGGCCAAGGGGACCGACCCCGTCCCCGGGGGCGAGGTCGCCCTCGGGGACCGGACCTGCATGGCGTACATGAACACCTCGGTGACCCGTGGCCGGGGCGAGATGATCGTCACCGGCACCGGCATGGACACCGAGATCGGCCACATCGCCAACCTGCTGGCCACCACCGAGGCCGACAAAACCCCGTTGCAGAAGCAGCTGGACGGCTTGTCAAAGATCATCGCCACCATCGCCGGGATCGCCCTGGTGCTGGTGGTGATCTTGGGGCTGGTGCGGGGGGAGTCGTTCGACACGCTGTTCATCACCGGGGTGGCGCTGGCCGTGGCGGCGATCCCGACAGGGCTTCCCGCGGTGGTCACGGCGCTGCTGTCGATCGGCACCCGCGAGATCGCCCGCCGCCACGCGATCGTCAAGCGCCTGCCCGCGGTCGAGACGCTGGGGTCGACGTCGGTGATCTGCTCGGACAAGACCGGCACCCTCACCCTGAACAAGATGACCGCCCGGGAGCTGGTGATCCCGGGCCAGCACCGGTTCACCGTCTCCGGCGAGGGCTACTCGACCCAGGGGGAGATCAAGCACGTTGGCGGCGCGAACATCGACCTGGACCCGTATCTGCTGCCGATGGTCCTGTGCGCGGACGCGGTGCTGGACGGTACCGACCTGATCGGCGACCCGACCGAGGGTGCCCTGATCGTGCTGGGGGCCAAGGGCGGGCTCGACCTCGCCGAGACCCGCAGCGCCTACCCGCGGATCGCCGAGGTCCCCTTCGACTCCGACTACAAGTTCATGGCCACCTTCCACAACATGACCGGCCCGGACGGCAAGCCGGTGGTGCGCTGCTATGTCAAGGGCGCCCCGGACGTCCTGATCGCCCGCAGCGGGTCCTACCGGAGTCCCGACGCGGCCCTTGCCGCGATCACCGACCAGAACCGCTCGCTGGCCCTCGAGGCCAACGACCGCATCGCCGCCGCCGGCGAGCGGGTGATGGTGGTGGCCCAGCGCGACCTCGACCCGGCCACCTTCAACCCTGATGGGGATCTGCTCGGCCTGGTCCAGGACCTCACCCTGCTGGCCATGGTCGGGATCGTCGACCCGCCACGCGCCGAAGCCAAGGCGGCGATCGCCGAGTGCCGCCAGGCCGGCATCCGGGTGCGGATGATCACCGGCGACCACGCGACCACCGCGGCCGCGATCGCCGGGGAGCTCGGCATCGAGGGCCGGGCGATCACCGGGGCCGAGTTCGCGGCCATGAGCGACGAGGAGCTGCTCAGGCAACTGCCGGAGATCGGGGTCGTCGCCCGCGTCGCCCCCGAGGACAAGCTGCGACTGGTCCGGCTGCTCAAGCGGGCCGGCAACGTGGCCGCCATGACCGGCGACGGGGTGAACGACGCCCCCGCCCTCAAGGCCGCCGACATCGGTGTCGCCATGGGCATCACCGGCACCGAGGTGTCCAAGGAAGCCGCCGTCATGATCCTGACCGACGACAACTTCGCCACCATCGTCAGCGCCGTCGAGTACGGGCGGGCACTGTACGACAACCTGCTCAAGTACCTCCGCTTCCAGATGGCGACGCTGGTCGCCTATATCGCCATCTTCATCGGCGCCGGCATCTTCGCCATCGCCGGCGGGGTCCCCCTCACGCCCCTGCAGATCCTCTGGGTCAACATGGTCATCGACATCCCCATCGCCGTCGCCCTCGGCTTCGACCAGCCCACCGGCGGCCTGATGGACCGTGCCCCTCGTCCCGTCGGCGCGCCGGTGCTGTCGCGGGCGAACTGGGTCCGGCTGTGCGTTCAGGGGTTCGTGATGACGGTGGGCAGCCTGGCCGCCTACCAGATCGGCGAATCCAACTACAGCCCCGAGGTCGCCGCCACCATGCTGCTGACCACCCTGTCGCTGTTCCACGTGGCCGCGGGGCTGCTGGCCCGTGACCAGCGCAACACCATCTTCAGCCGGGCCGCCATCCCGGGCTCCATCCAGCTGCGCCGCTACGGGATCGCCCTCCTGGCCATCATCCTGGTTACCACCATCGGCATCCTCCAGCGGATCTTCGAAACCACCGAGCTCAGCTTCTCGCAATGGTCGACCTGCATCGGGATCGCGGCCAGCCTGGTGGTCGTCGAGGAGCTGATCAAGCTCTTCCTCCGGCAACGCGACCGCCGGCGTATGGCGACGGCACCCCAGCTCTCGGCGTCCGGGGCGTGAGGGGGGAGCAAGTCGCCATGCTGCTGGTCGTGCGACACGCCGACGCCGGCGACAAGGCCACCTGGGAGGGCCCTGACCTGGTGCGGCCCCTGTCCCCGAGGGGGCACCTCGAAGCCGAGGGGCTGATCTTCCGACTGGAGGACTTCCCGATCGAGCGCATCCTCTCCAGCCCCACCCTCCGCTGCCTTCAGACGGTCGAGCCGCTGGCGCGTGACCGCCTGCTACCCATCGAATCTGTCCCCGAGCTCGGGGTGGAGGCCAGTCCCGCGCAGCTCCTGGCGTTGTTCTGGGACCTCGAGCTTCGCAACTCGGTGCTGTGCACCCACGGCGAAGGGATCGGGCTGCTGCTCACGCGGCTTCTCGCCGGCACATTGCTGGTGGAGGACCCGCTGGACTGGCCCAAGGGCTCCACCTGGCTGCTGGAGCGCGTCGACCGGCGACAGGTCCGCGGCCGCTTCCTGGCGCCGCTCGTCAGCAACTGGACTCGAACATCAGGAGTCTGATGCGAATTCATCCTGAACAGATGATCTCCACCTACCACCAGACCAGCTTCGATATGCCCTAGTGGACGACGACCAAGCAAGGAGGCACAGATGGCGGACCTGATCGCGATCGGGTACCCGGACGAGACGACCGCACTGTCGGCGATGGATGAGGCCGAGCGGCTGCAGCATGAGCTGATCATCCAGGCCGACGCGCTCGCGGCGATCGTCCGGAACAAGGAGGGCAAGATCCGGGTCGTGACCAACCATCACGCGGTGGGGGCCGGAGCGACCTGGGGGATGTTCTGGGGGATGCTGTTCGGCATGCTGTTCTTCGTCCCCTTCCTCGGTATGGCCGTCGGCGCGGGCATGGGCGCGCTGATGGGGAAGGTCACCAAGAGCGCCGTCGACAAGGAGTTCGAGGGCCAGGTCCGGGAGATGCTCCAGCCCGGCACGTCGGCCCTGTTCATGGTGGTCGAGAAGGTCACCCCCGACAAGGCCGTGGAGGCGCTGTCGAAGTACGGCGGCACCGTCCTCAAGAGCTCGCTGTCGAACGAGACCCAGCAGGAGCTCCAGGAGGCCCTGCACGGCGAGGGCTCCGGCCAGTAGACCCCGAAGTCGGGGGGAGGAGGTGCAGGCACCCTCAGGGGGGCCTGCAGCTCCTCCCGGCTCGGCGGACCTGCCTGAGCCCCGCGGGGGTCGAGGATGGGCAGCATGACCGGAGACCAGCGAGCCACGGAGGTGTCGAGCGGGGCTGGACGGTGGCTGCCCGGTCTTCAGACCCTTCGGGCCTATCACCGGTCCTGGCTGCCCCGCGACGTCGTGGCCGGGCTCGTCCTCACCGCCCTGCTGGTCCCCGCCGGCATGGGGTATGCGGAGGCTTCGGGGCTGCCGGCCATCTACGGGCTCTACGCGACGGTCGTTCCTCTGGTCGTGTACGCCGTTGTCGGCCCGAGCAGGATCCTCGTCCTTGGTCCTGACTCCTCCCTGGCCCCGCTGATCGCGGCCGCGATCCTGCCCTTGGCCGCCGGGAGCGACGCTGATGCCGTCGCCTTGGCGGGCATGCTCGGCATCCTCTCGGGCCTGCTCTGCGTGCTCGCCGGGCTGGCCCGCTTCGGGTTCATCGCCGACCTGCTGTCCAAGCCCGTCCGCTACGGCTACATGAACGGGATCGCCCTGACCGTGCTGTTGAGTCAGCTGCCGAAGCTCTTCGGCTTCTCCATCGACGCGGAGGGCGTGATCCCCGAGGCGCGGGCCTTCGTCCGCGGGGTCGCCGACGGCGAGACGAACATGGTGGCACTCGTCATCGGCGCCGCCTGCCTGCTCGTGATCCTGGCGTTCAAGCGGTGGCGGCCAAGGATCCCCGGGGTACTGGTCGCGGTGGTCGGGGCGACGGTCGCGGTGGCCGTCTTCGGCCTGGCGGAGCGGTACCAGCTCTCGGTGGTGGGACCGCTCCCCAAGGGGCTCCCGTCGTTCCAGCTTCCCGGCTTCTCGGCGTCCCAGGTCGAGGCCTTGGCGGCCGGTGCCCTCGGGATCGCCCTGGTCTCGTTCGCCGACACCAGTGTGCTCTCGCGGACCTTCGCGATCCGAGGTGGCTACAAGGTCGACCCGAACCAGGAGCTGGTCGCCCTCGGCGCGGCCAACCTGGCCGCGGGCTTCTTTCAGGGATTCTCGGTGAGTGCCAGCTCCTCGCGGACGCCCGTCGCCGAGGCCGCCGGCGCCAAGACGCAGGTGACCGGGCTGGTCGGCGCCCTGGCGATCGCGCTGTTGCTGCTGTTCTTCCCCAATTTGGTCCAGGACCTGCCCGATTCGGCGCTGGCGGCCGTGGTGATCTCCGCGGCCATCGGGCTGATCGAGGTCGCCGGCGTGCGCAAGCTGTACCGCGTGCGCAGGACGGAGTTCGCCCTCTCGATCGTTTGCTTCCTGGGGATCGCGGTCCTCGGGGTGATCCAGGGCATCTTCATCGCCGTCGCCCTTTCCCTGCTGGACTTCATCCGGCGCGCCTGGAGTCCCCACGATGCGGTCCTTGGCCGCGTCGACGACCTGAAGGGCTACCACGACCTGGCCCGCTACCCCGACGCCAGGCGCATACCTGGCCTGGTGCTGTTCCGCTGGGACGCCCCGCTGTTCTTCGCCAACGCCGAGGTGTTCGCCGACCGGCTGCGACTGGCCATCGCGTCGTCGCCGACGCCCGTGCGATGGGCGGTCGTGACCGCCGAACCGGTGACCGACCTCGACACCACTGCCGCCGACGTCCTGCGGGAGCTCGACGGGGAGCTTGCCGCTGAAGGCGTCGACCTGCGGTTCGCCGAGATGAAGGACCCGGTCAAGGACACGCTGAAGCGCTACGGACTCCTTGACCGGTTCGGCGACGACCATTTCTACCCCACGATCGGGGCGGCGGTGAGCGCCTACCTCGACGAGACCGGGGTCGAATGGACCGACTGGGAGGATCGGGCGACGCCGCTGCGGCCAGGGCCAGGGACCGGGTGAAGCTGTCCGTCAGCCGAGGGCCATCCCCTCAACGGAGCCCGATGGCTTGACGTCCGGAAGGCGCGCCATGCGGAACGAGTTGAGCAACCCGAGGAAGCTGGCGAGGATCGGGATCAGCAGTGCCACCTGGAGGGCGAGCGGTCTCGCGTCGGTGTTGATGCGGACGATCTCATCCTGGACGTCCTGTGGCTGGCCCACGAGCAGCTCGTCGAGCTGGGTGTTGCTCAGCACCTGGGCGTCGTCCTCCAGCGCGGTCGCGACGCGTTCCTGCTCGGCCGGGTCGAGCACGGTGCTCGCCCGGGCCATGTCGGTGAAGGTCAGCGAGAGGGTCGCCAGCATGATGGCGCCGGCGAACGCCAGCCCGAACGAGAGCCCGAACGACCCGGCCGCCGAGTTGACCCCGGCGGCCTCGCTGACCCGCTCCTCCGAGATCGGAGCCAGCGTGTAGTTGTTGAGCTGGGACACCAGCAACCCCAGTCCGGATCCCGCGATCAGGAGTGGGACAAGGAGGTACCAGCCGGAGTCGGCGCGAGGGACGATCGGGATCAGCAGCAACATGCCTGCCGTGAGGAGCGCGAATCCCAGACGGACGATGGTGCTCGGCCGCCGCCGTCCCGCTCTCCTGCCCGCGAGCAGCGCCATTCCGAACATGCTGAGCGAGAGCGGGGCGATGGAGAGGCCGGCCAGCAGCGCGTTGTATTCGAGCACCATCTGCAGGTAGATGGGCAGCGCGATCATCGTGCCGCCCAGCGCGATCTGCTGGAGCGTCTGCTGGGAGATCCCGAGGCGGAAGTGCTTGGACTTGAACAGATCAGGGTCGAGCAGGGTCGGCTTCTCCTGACGCTTGCGCCGCCGGAGCCAGAAGACCAGCGCCGCCAGGGCGATGGCGCCGATCACCAGGAGGGCGGCGACGGACTCGCCCCCTTCCTGCCAGACCAGAATGCTGAGCACGATGCCGCCCATCCCCAGGACGGAGAGGACGGCGCCGACCACGTCGACACGGCGCTCCCCGGTGTACGGCGCGTCGCGGACGAGCCTGATGCCGGACAGCACGATCGCGATGACGACGACCTCGAGCAGGAACCCGATCCGCCATGACAGGTAGGTGGTGATGAACCCGCCGAGCAGCGGACCGACGGCGGCGGCGATCGCCGCCGCCGCTCCCACCAGCGCGTAGGCCTGCCTCTGGGCCGCTCCGTCGAAGTTGCCGTGGATGAGGGACTGCATGGAGGGCAGCAGGAGCGACGCCCCGATCCCACCGACCAGGGCCCAGAAGATGATGATCGCGGTCAGGTCCTGGGCGACGGTCATCGCCAGGGCGCCGACGGCGTAGCCGAGCAGACCCAGCACGTAGGCGCGCTTGCGCCCGATGAGGTCGCCGACCTTGCTGCCGATCAGGATGAACGCGGCCGAGACCAGCGCCTCGAGGGCGATCGCCGACTGGACGCCGCTCACGGTCGTTCCGAGATCCCGAACCACCGCCGAGATCGACACGTTCATCAGCGACGTGTCGACGACCAGCACGAACATCGCCATTGCGAGCAGGAGAGCGAGCCGCCGATCGCCCGATGCCGCCTTGGCGACGGCGGGGCTCTCTCGCTCGGTCATTTCATTAGCCGAGGATCCGGGCCTTCTGCGCCGCGAACTCCTCCTCGCTCAGCACGCCCTGGGACTTCAGCTCGCCGAGCTCCTTCAGCTGGGCCAGCTTGGCGTCCATGTCGTCGGCGGCCGGCGGGGGCGGCTCATACGCCTGCTGTTGCTCGTAGGCCTGTGACTCGTAGGCCTGCTGCTCCTGTCCGGCCCACCTGTTGGCCTGCCGCCGCGACACCCGGTTCGACACCGCCGTCGCCGTCCCGGCGATCACGGCCGTCCGCGCGACCCCACGTAGTAAACCCGGCATGATGCTTTCCTTTCTGCTGCGGTGGGCTGTGTCTAGACGCCGGACTCGGAGGCGTCCAGGGCCGCCAGCACGGCCTGGACGGGGATGCGGCCGTTGGCCACGAGCTGGCCGCCGCCGCGCCGAAGGGCCATGGCGAACGGGGCCGCCCAGCGGTTCTCGTAGACCAGCAGCCCGGCCGAGCTACCGGGCTCCAGCACGCCGCCGGCCTCGTCCAGGTCCTCCTGGTTGAGGAGCCCGGAGGAGGCGCCCTCGAAGACGGCCAGGTCGAGCTTGCCGTCGTGGTCCAGGTCGGCGATCGCCAAACCTCTCACCGACCCGTCCAGCTCCTTCTTGACGAAGACCAGGTCGAGAATCCGGATGATCCCTCGATCGACCAGGTCGACGAGGATGGGGAGGCCCTCCCCGGTCATGCGGCTGCCGGGGAACTCGACAACCAGATAGTCGATCGGGCCCATCTCTTCGAGATCGCCCCGTTCCATTTGGTCCATGGCCGTCCTCCCTTGCCGGTAGAGATACCTCCAGCATCGGCCGCCGGCCCGGCCGAGGCATCACCCGCAGAGGGTGAACCCGAAATCCTTAGACCGCCGACCGCCGACCGGGGAGCTGGTTGCGCTGGGTCGCGCCCGCGGCCCAGTGGATGATGTCGAACAGCCCGGCCACGGCGACCCAGAACCATTCCCATCCGGTCAGGCCGATGCCGGGCGTGTAGAGGATCGCGTACATCAGGGTCGCGAACGGCAGGAAGATGATGCCCAGCAGGGGCAGCAGGAACGTGTCGAAGGCGGCGTCGACCTTCGCCGGCCGTAGGATCCAGTACATGAAGAACGCCAGGCGAGGGAAGATCCCTGCCAGCAGCGCGAACAGGCAACCCATTGCTCTTCCTCCGGTCGTGGCGTCAACGGTCGAGGGTGGCCTCACCTCTCGGCACAACCCTCCCACCAGGCGAGGCGGCTGACGTCACCCGACACGGGTGAGATTGAGAGATCACCCGTTCCGGGTGAGGCCCGCTGTCCGCGGCCGGGTGACCCTGAACGAGTGCGCATGGGCGTACGGGGAGGATGGTGCCGATGGAGAGGGGCGAGCGGGCGCTGGTCGTGGTGGTGCGGGAAACGGCGGCCGACGACGCCGGCCTTTCGGCCGCCGAGGCGGCCCGCCGCGCCACCGCCCTTGCGCTGGGCGCCGCCGGGCTTGCCCTTGAGATCGTCCGGGCGATCCTGTACCGCTCGGGGCCCACTGGTACCGAGGTCCACGCCCCGAGGTCGTCGGAGCTGCCGCGGCCGCTGCACCAGCTCCCTGGCGCCGCGATCGGCCTGGGGCTGGAGGCGCAGCGGCAGTCGCTGGACCTCGCCGCCGCGCTGGGCGCCTGGCTCTGGCCGTCGCTTCGGTCTGTGGCCGGCCCGGTCG
>DATENJ010000461.1:0-3214 GCA_035275125.1 Actinomycetes bacterium
ACCTCCTCGGAGGTGCTCGCCTGGCGGATCGGCAGGAGCCCCTCCTCGACCGCCGGGAGCAGCACCGCGTCGAACTCCAGCCCCTTGGCCCGGTGGTAGGTGAGCAGGTTCACCCCGCCCCCGGTGCCCTCGGCCTCCTGCGCCGCCCGCCGGCCCATCTCCTCGAGGAACATGGCCATCCCCACCACCGCCCCGGCCGCCTCCTCCTCGGCGCCTGAGCCCGATGCCCCGGCCTCCTCCTCGGCACCGGAACCCGGTGCCCCGGGGGCCTCAAGGCGTTCGGCGATGCCGAGCAGGGTGACCAGGCTGGCGTGGCGCTGGCGGGCCTCCTCGCCGTCGGGCTCCTCGTCGCGACGGAACCCGAAGCGCTCGAACCAGATCGCCTCGAGGGCGTCGACCAGCCCGCCCCCGGCCGTTCTGGCCGTCCGCGAGCGAAGGACCCCGATGGCCCGCAGGACCTCGGTCCGGCGGAAGAACAGCTCGCCCCGGACCTGGTAGCGGATGCCGGCCGCGGCCAGCGCCTCCTCGAACGGCGGGATCTGGGCGTTGGTCCGGACCAGCACGACCACCTCGTCGGTGTCGACGCCGGCCCCGGCCAGGCGGCCGACCTCGGCGACCACGGCCCTGACCTCCCGCTCGGCGTTCTCGAAGGCGGCAACGGTCGGCTCCGGCCCCGAGGGCCTGGTCGCGACCAGCCGCTTGCCCCGGTCGGGCCCGCGGCCCGGGGTGGCGGCCAGCAGCCGGTTGGCCAGGGCCAGGACCTCGGGGCTGGAGCGGTAGTTGTCCTCCAGCCGGACCACCCGGGTCTCGGGGAACCGGCGGGAGAACCCGGTCAGGTACTCGGAGGTGGCGCCGGTGAATGTGTAGATGGTCTGGTCCTCGTCGCCGACCACGGCCAGGTCGCGCCGCTCCCCCAGCCAGGCCTCCAGCAGCGCCTGCTGGAGCGGGTTGGTGTCCTGGTACTCGTCGACCGAGAACCAGCGGTACTGGCCGCGGAACTCCTCGGCAACGTCCTCGCGGGTCTCGAACCCCTCCAGCATGCGGACCAGCATGTCCTCGAAGTCGATCCGCCCGGCCCGCTCCTTGGCCCGCTCGTAGCGCCGGAACACCCCGGCGAACAGGTCGCCGGGGATCGGCGGGGTGCGGCCCATGGCCTCGATGGCCGCCTGGTAGCTGGAGGGGTCGAGGCGCCGCGCCTTGGCCCACTCCACCTCGTCGGCCAGGTCCTTCACGGCGGTGAACTTGTAGCCGCCGGGGAGGCTGCGCTGCAGCGGAGCCAGCAGCGGGGCCTTGGAGGCGGCCACCTCGGGCAGCCGGCTGTCGGACAGCCGCGACCAGAAGTAGCGGAGCTGGCGGAAGGCGGCGGCGTGGAAGGTCTGCGCCTGGACCCCGGGAAACCCGAGGGCGGCCAGCCGCTCGCGCATCTCGTTGGCCGCCTTGTCGGTGAAGGTGACCACCAGCACGTGCCCAGGGTGGACGACCCCGGTGGCGATGGCGTAGGCCACCCGCCGCGAGATCACCCTGGTCTTGCCCGTCCCCGCCCCGGCCAGGATGCACAACGGCCCGACGGTCGTCTCGACCGCCTCCCGTTGCGCCGGGTTCAGGTCATGGGTGAGGAACTTGGGATGCACGGCTGCCGAGTCTGCCATATGCCCCCGACGGTTCCACCCCGTCATCCACAGCCCTCGGCGTCAGCCGGGCAGCGGGTCGTGGTCGGCGGTCCGCTCGGCGACCCGGACCGCCTTGCCCAGCTCGACCCGGGGGACGGTCCCGCCGGGCAGGACCCGGACCTCGGTGGTCAGGCCGAGCCGGGCCTGGAGGGCGGCGGCGACCTCGGTGGCCACCCGGTCGCGCTCGGCCTCCTCGGTCTCCTCACAGATCGACCAGCCGGCGGCCAGCTCGCAGGCCACCACCAGCCTCGGCATGGTCTGGGTGCGGTCGACGACCAGCAGGTAGTGCGGGGCGACGGCCCGCTCGGCGACCAGCACCGCCTCGACCTCGCTCGGGTACACGTTCACGCCCCTGATGACCAGCATGTCGTCGCGGCGCCCGGCCACCTTGGACATCCGAGCCAGGGTCCGACCGCAGGCACACGGGGACGGTTCGAGGGCGGCGATGTCGCCGGTCCGGTAGCGCAGCAGCGGCATGGCCTCCTTGGTCAGGGTGGTGAAGACCAGCTCGCCCCGCTCCCCCGGCCCGAGCGGCCGCCCCGAGTCCGGGTCGACCACCTCGACCAGGAAGTGGTCCTCGTTGACGTGCAGGCCGGCCTGGGCCTCAACGCACTCACATGCCACCCCGGGGCCGATGACCTCCGACAGGCCGTAGATGTCGAGCGCCTTCAGCGGCAGCAGGTCCTGGATCTGGGCGCGCATGGCCTCGCTCCAGGGCTCGGCCCCGAAGATCCCGACCCGCAGCGAGATCTCGTCCCGGGCCACGCCCGCCTCGCCGAGCGCCTCCCCCAGCCGGGCCGCGTAGGAGGGGGTGCAGCACAGCACCTCGGGCCTGAGGTCGCGGATCAGGGTGACCTGGCGCTGGGTCTGGCCGCCGGACATCGGCACCAGGGTGCAGCCCATCAGCTCGGCCCCGGCGTGCATGCCGAGGCCGCCGGTGAACAGGCCGTACCCGTAGCCGTTGTGGACCAGGGTCCCCGGGACGGCACCGGCGCAGCCGAGGGCGCGGGCGCAGACCTGCGCCCAGACGCCGAGGTCGGCGCGGGAGTAGGCGACCAGGGTCGGGCGCCCGCCGGTGCCGGAGGAGCCGTGGACGCGCAGGACCTGCTCCCGGGGGACGGCCAGCAGACCCCACGGGTAGTTGTCCCAGAGGTCCTGCTTGGTGGTGAACGGCAGGTCGGCGAGGCCGTCGAGACCGACCCGGGCACCTGGCCCGGCGCCGACGCCGGCCAGGCGCTCGCGGTACAGGGGGCTGCCCTCGGCCAGCCGCCCGAGCAGGTCGTCCAGGCGCCTGGCCTGGAGGTCGGCCCGTTCGTCGGCCGACATCCGCTCGGCCTCTGGGTCCCACATGGTGTCCACCGATCGACCTCCCCGGCGACGCGGTCCTACCACCACCCGATCCTATCCCCGGTCCCAGCCGACCGACGCCGCGACCTCATCGGCCGGCGCTCGCCGCGCCCCAGCCCAGCGTCGTTGCCGGGTCGTCATC
Source organism: Actinomycetes bacterium (assembly GCA_035275125.1). GTDB lineage: Bacteria > Actinomycetota > CALGFH01 > CALGFH01 > CALGFH01 > CALGFH01. The sequence goes on from DATENJ010000461.1 coordinate 3,160, forward strand.
GCCCGCGCTCGCCGCGCCTCGCCCGACTGTCGCCGCGTCCGAGGGGTATCGTGAA
>DATENJ010000462.1:0-4709 GCA_035275125.1 Actinomycetes bacterium
TGGTCAGGCGCCTGGTGGTGGACGGCGACCGGCTCGCCGGGGTCGAGCTGTCCGAGGGCCGGGTCGTGGCCCGCGGGGCGGTGTTCGTCTTCCCGCGCATGGTGGCCAACGACACCCTGCTGACCGGCCTGGGCTGCGACAAGGACGACAACGGCTGGGTGCTCACCGACCCCTCGGGCCGGACCAGCGCACCCGGGGTCTGGGCGGCCGGCAACGTCGCCGACCCGCGGGCCCAGGTCCTCACCGCCGCCGCCATGGGCTCGGCGGCCGCCTTCGCCATCAACCTCGACCTGGTGGAGGAGGAGGTCGCCGACGCCGTCGAGCGGCTCAGCCTACGGAGCCGAGGGTGAGGGCGGCGAGGACCGCGCTCGGCCAGGCGAACCAGTGGCGGGCCAGCCAGGCACCGGTGTCCGAGTCGTAGGTCTCGGGGAGGAGGCCGTCCGGTGCGGCCACGGCGAGGAGGCGTTCGAGCACGCGTCCGGCTCGGCCGGTCTCGCCGAGCAGGCTCGCGACAACCCATTCCTGCACGTCCCCCAGCGGCCAGGAGCCCGGGGTGTGGGCGGAGCCGAGGCCGCCCCATCGTCCTTGGGACCAGCCCGGGTTCGCCTGGCCGAGGGCGAACCGCATCGTGGCCGACCATTGCGGGTCCTCGGGTGGGCACAGTCCCCACAGTGGGGCGAACGCGGTCGGGAGGTCGTTGGCGTCGTGGTAGCGGCGGTGCTGGCCTCGGCCGTCGGTCGCGTACGCCCACTGGGTGCCGAACGGGCCGGGGCAGGCGAACTGGTCCCGGAGCGCCGCTCGGACGGTGGCCGCGGTGCCGGCGAGCGCCTGGGTGTCCAGGCGGAGCTCGCCGGCGTGGGTGAGCAGCCGGGTGGCGGTGTGCCAGAGCAGGATCTGGGTGGACAGCAGGTACGGCAGGGACGCCGGGTCGTCCGCCGGGTTCTCCTCGCTGGCGAGGAGCCCGAGCTCGGGGTCGAGTGGCAGTGCCCGCCAGGTCTCGGCGACCAGCTCGCCCCAGTTGGCCCGGCCCGCCGGCGAGGTGGGCCACACCCCGGCCGTCTCCCGGTAGTCGAGCAGCTCGAGCACGGGGTAGAGCTGCTGGTCGGCCTGGAGCGCCCGGTCCTTGACCGCGCCGTTTGGCAGGTGGCTGCGCGCCCAGCCGTTGGCGCGGTCGCAGCGGAACCACAGCCAGCGGAGGTGCTCGGCGACCACGGTGCGGGCGCGTGGCTCGATGCGCGTGGCCGCGAGCAGGAGGAGCGCCTGGTAGTAGGCGTCCCGGGTCCAGGACAGCTGGAGCAGCCGGTGGTCGGTGAGGATGCACCGTTCGCCGGCTGCGACGGTGAGCGCCGTGCAGCCGAGGACGTAGCCCAGCGCGCCCTCGACAAGGCTTGCCAGCTCTGGCCGCAGTCGCGCCGGGATGTGCAGCCGAGTGGCCAGCGACGCGGCTCCGGTCGTGGTCGGTCCGCTGCGGCACCGGCGGTCGGGAAGCGATGGGTTGTCCGGCGCGAGCGCGCAGGTCACCTCGACCTCGAGGGTCGGTTCCCGCCGCGGGTCCCACGAGATGGCGAGCCGGGCCGCATCGGCGTCGACCCGCCATCCCCCGGTCGTCCCACCGGAGATGGCGACGCGAAGCCAGGCCACCGCGGGAAGGCTCGGCTCGATGACGTGCAGCACGGTTCCCTCGGCGGTCGTCGACGACCGGGACGGCAGCGGAGGCAGCGGGCTGACCTCGGTGATCTCCGCGAACGGTGGCCGCTCGATCCGGCCAGAGACCACCAGCGCCAGCCGGCGCGGTCGCAGGTCGAGCCCGGCACGCCAGACGTGACGCTGCACGACGCTGGGATGGTCGGCCGGCGCCCAGGCCTCCGCCTCGTACCCGCCGGCGCGGTCGATCCCCGACCAGCGCGGTCGACCGCCGGGGCGGGGGTCGGGGACCACCTCGGGGGCTCCCCCGGTCAACCGCACGGCGGCGTGGCGGGCCAGCACCAGCTCGTTGCGGTAGCGCCGGACCGCGTCGGGCCGACCGCGCCACGCCTCGTCGAAGACGGGCGCCCCGGTGAGCTCGACGAAGCCGTGACGCGGGTGGGCGCACCCCAGCGACAGCCATGACCCGTCCGTGGCGAAGGAGGCACACACCCGGCCGTTGCCGACGTCCAGCGGCTTGGGCCAGGTGTCCCGAACCTCAACGGCGACCATCGCGGTACAGGTCCGGCTGGCGAAGGCGCAGGGACGGTTCGCGCTCACGCTCCCGGTCAATCGCCGCCAGGTCGAGCACGGCACGCAGCACCGTCTCCTCGGGGCCGGCCTCCGCGAGCACGTCGCCGCGCGGGTCGGCGATCAGCGACCGGCCGCAGAAGCCGTTGCCGGCCAGGTTGCAGCCCACCGCGAACACCTGGTTGTCCTGTGCCCGAGCGCGGGTTCGCAGGGTCAGCAGGTGCTCGTAGCCGACCGGCACCGCCGATGGGATGACGAGGATCTGCGCGCCGCGCAGGGCGAGGGTGGTGGCCACGTCGGGGAAGGCGTGCTCGAAGCAGATCATCATGCCCAGCCGGCCGGCCGGTGTCGGAGCCACGACGAGCTCCGTCCCGGCGGCGAACAGCTCCGACTCGGTGGGGTGGAGGTGGCTCTTGCGGTACGGGGTCACGTTGCCGTCGGGCGCCACCGCCACCACCGTGTCGTAGAGGACGTCGCCGGCGCGCTCGAGCAGGCCGAGCACGAGCGTGGCGCCGGTCTCGGTGGCGAGCTCCGACACCCGGGCGGCGATCGGCCCGTCCAGCGGCTCGGCGAGCTCTGGCCCGCGACGCGCCAGCACCTCCAGGTCGTACCCGCTGGTCACGAGCTCGGGGGCCACCACCAGCTCGCCCTCGCCGGCGTGCTTGCGCACGAGCTCGGCCAGGCGGTCGACGTTCGCGGCGAGATCGCCCGGCGGGGCCGCCATCTGCAGCACGACGACCTCGATGGCGCTATCCCTTCGTCGCGCCCGCGAACAGGCCACGGACATAGAACCGGTTCAGCGCGGCGAACAGCAGCAGCGGCGGCAGGATGGCCATGATCGTGCCGGCCGCGACGAGGTCCTCCTGGGCCAGGTGCGGGGTCTGGAGGTTGGCCAGCCCGACGGTCAGCGGCTGGTGAGCCCGGTCCAGCAGGGTCAGGGCCAGGAGCAGGTCGTTCCAGACAAAGACGAAGTCGATGATGGCGAAGGAGACGATCCCGGGGAGGGCCAGCGGCAGGGCGATACGGCGGAACAGGTCGAACCAGCCGGCGCCGTCGATCCGCGCCGCCTCCAGCAGGTCCTCGGGGATCTGGGCGAAGAACGCCCCCAGCATGAAGATCGCCCAGCCGGCGCCGAAGGCCGTGTGGACGAGCGCGATGCCGAGGTACTCCTGGGGCCCGGCGTTCAGGCCGAGGGTGCGGAACCACGGCAGCATCGGGATGAGGATGATCTGCACGGGCACGATCATCGTCGTGATGAGCAGGAAGTAGGTCGTGGCCTTGAACCGGAAGGCCATCCGGGCGTAGGCGTAGGCGGCCAGCGACCCGGCCGACACCGTCAGCACCACGGCCAGGATGGTGATGATGAAGCTGTTGACCGCGTACCGGGACAGCCCCTGGTCCCAGGCCCGGGCGAAGTTGCCAAAGGTCAGGTCGGCCGGGCTCAGGTTCCACCAGCCGGCGCGGGTCTGCGACAGCGGCAGGGTCGCGGTCGCGAGAGCGCTGAGCATCGGCACCAGCCAGACGACGGCCAGGACGGTGATCGACCCGTACAACAGGAAGGTCATCCAGCGGCTGCGCCCGACCGCGGTCATCGGGACCTGCCCGCCAGCAGCTGCCGCAGGTATGGCCAGGAGCCGGCCACCAGCACGGCCGACATGAGCACCGCGATCGCCGTGGCCTGGCCGCCCTGGGGGGTGTCGAGGAAGGCGAACGCCTGCTGCCACAGCAGCAGGGCCAGGACCATGGTGTCCTGGGCCGGGCCGCCCCCGGTCATCACGTAGACGATGTCGAAGGTGCGCAGCGCGAAGATGACGCTGACCACGCCGACCACGACCAGCGGCCGGCGCAGCGCCGGGACGAGGATGCGGCGGGCCGTCTGCCAGGCGTTGGCGCCGTCGACCTTGGCCGCCTCGACCAGCTCGTAGGGTACGGCGGTGAGGCCGGCGGTGATGGTGATGACGCCGAAGCCGGTGAACGCCCAGAACGCCGGGACGACCAGGGCCAGGTTGGTCAGGCGGACGTCGGCGAAGCCGAGGTGGAGCACCCCGGGGTTGGACAGCCAGGAGCCGGGGTGCAGCTCCAGCGGGCCCAGGCGCCAGTCCGCGCCCAGGATGCCGAGCCGGTCAAGGGCCGCGTTGAGCACCCCGATCTGAGGGTCGGCGTTGTAGATGAAGGACCAGATGATGCCGGCCGCGGCCAGCGAGATCGTCATGGGCAGGATGAACACGGTGCGGAAGACGGTCCCGGCGCGGGTCGTGTACCAGATGAGGATGGACACCAGCAGCGAGAAGCAGACCACCAGCAGGGGGAACACGACCAGCCAGACGGCCGTGTTGAGCACCGCGTTCCAGAAGCTGGGGTCGGTGAGGGTCGCGGTGTAGTTCTCCAGCCCCACGAACCGCCAGCGGTCCGGGTCGACCGGCGACCAGGGACGCAGCAGCCCCCAGCGGAAGAAGCTGCTGAGCACCGTGACCAGCGCCGGCCACAGGTAGAAG
>DATENJ010000463.1:0-2270 GCA_035275125.1 Actinomycetes bacterium
CCCGTGCCGGCGCCTGGCGCCCCCGCTGGTTCTGGCCGGCCTTCGCCGTCCCCGGCATGGTCTGGCTGGTTGTCCTGTTCCTGCTGCCGTTCTACGTCGTCCTGTCGATCGCCTTCGGGGCCGTCGACCCGCTGTTCCGGAACCCGGTCCCGGTGTGGAACCCGGTGCAGTGGAACCCGTTCCAGTTCCAGCTGCTGTTCGACCGGATCTTCGGCCCCGACGGCTTCCTGGGGCCGGCGTTCATCCGCACCTTCATGTACGTGGTCGCGGCCAGCGCCCTGTGCCTGCTGCTGGCCTACCCGGTCGCCTACTACGTGACCCGCTACGCCGGCCGCCGCAAGGGCCTGCTCCTGGTCGCCCTGCTGGCCCCCTTCTGGATCAGCTACATGATGCGCATGCTGGCCTGGGTCAACCTGCTGGAGAGCGACGGCATGGTCAACCGGCTGCTGGTGTCGGTCGGGCTGCTGGCCGAGCCGTTCCCCTGGCTCGCCGGCCAGCCCGTCACCGTCACCCTCGGGCTGGTCTACGGCTACATCCCCTACATGGTCCTGGCCCTGTACGCCGGGCTGGACCGGGTCGACCAGCGGCTGCTGGAGGCGGCCCGCGACCTCGGGGCCAGCCGGCGCCGGACCTTCGTGCTGGTCACCCTCCCCCTGTCCCGCCAGGCCATCCTGGCCGGTCTGGTCGTGACCGCCCTGCCCATGTTCGGCGACTACTTCACCAACGACCTGCTGTCGGGGTCGCCCCGGACCTCGATGGTCGGCAACCTGATCAACGACGCCATCGGCAGCCCCGGCCAGGGCGGCCAGGCCGCCGCCCTCGTCCTGGTCATGATGGTCCTGCTGGCGGTGCCGATGCTCGGCTACATCCGCTCCACCGGGCAGGCCGCCCGCGAGGCGGGGAGGTGAGCCGGTGAGACCCAGGAGGGGTCCGGGGAACCCCCGGGGGGGTGCCCCGGTGAGACGGTGGCTGACCGACCCCTGGCGCAAGCCGCGGCTGCTGGAGGCGCTGGTCTGGGGCTACCTGGCCTGGTCGGTGCTGCCGGTGGCGATCGCGGTGTGGTTCTCGTTCAACTCCGGCCGCTCCCGCTCCAGCTGGCAGGGCTTCTCCCTGCGCTGGTACTGGGAGGACCCGGTGCTGTCGGTCTGGCACGACCCCGACCTCCAGCGGGCCCTGCTCCACAGCCTCCGCCTGGCCGTGCTCACCACCCTGGTCGCCGTGCCCCTCGGGGTCGCCTTCGCCATCGGTCTGGACCGCTGGCGCGGCCGCCTGGCCGCCGGCTTCAACTTCCAGATGCTGCTGTCGTTCGTGCTCCCCGAGATCATCCTCGCCGTCGCCCTGCTGTTCCTGTTCACCAACCTGCTCAAGGCGGTCCAGCTCGGCACCACCGCCCAGCTGCTCGGCCTGGTCACCTTCCAGCTCTCCTACCCGGTGATCATCTGCCGGGCCCGCCTGCTGTCCATCGGCAACGAGTACGAGGAGGCGGCCATGGACCTCGGCGCCAGCCCGGTCAAGGCGCTGCGCCACGTCCTGCTGCCCCTGCTGTCGCCGGCCATCTTCGCCAGCGCCGTCCTGGTCTTCGCCGACGTCATCGACGACTTCGTGCTGGTCCGCTACCTGTCGGCCGACGCCGCCTCCGAGCCCATGTCGGTCAAGATCTACAACAGCGCCCGCTCCAGCCCCACCCCGGCCCTCAACGCCCTGGCCACCATCATGCTGTTCTCATCCCTGCTGGCCATCGCCCTCGGGTTCCTTGTCTACCGCCGCCTCACCCGCGGTGAACGCTCCGAAGAGTCGACCGTCGAGGGGTTCGCGGCCCAGATCTAGGCGTGTCAGCCGGATGTGACCGGCGTGTCAGGGCGGCCGCGCACGATGCTCCCAACGAACCGACCAAGGGAGCGTCATGGACAACACCATCGAGGCCAACGGCCTGGTCAAGCGCTTCGGCGACACCACAGCCCTTGACGGGGTGGACCTGGCCGCCCGGACCGGCAGCGTCCTGGCCGTGCTCGGCCCCAACGGGGCCGGCAAGACCACCGCGGTCCGCATCCTGGCCACCCTGCTCGAGCCGGACGACGGCCGGGCCCTTGTCGGCGGCTACGACGTCGCCACCCAGGCCCAGCAGGTCCGCCAGCTGATCGCCCTCACCGGCCAGTACGCGGCCGTCGACGAGAGCCTCACCGGCACCGAGAACCTCCTGCTGATCGGGCGCCTGCTCGGCCAGTCGCGCGCCGCCGCCCGAGCCCGGGCGGCCGAGCTGCTGGCCCAGT
>DATENJ010000464.1:0-2319 GCA_035275125.1 Actinomycetes bacterium
CCTGCTCGAGGACCTCGCGCCAGCGGGCCGCGGCGGCCTCCGGGTCGAGCTGGGCCGCGGCGGAGGCGGCCCGGTCGGCCTCGCTGGGCAGCAGGGCCTCGACGAAGCGCTCCACCACCTGGGCCGGCTGGGCGCCGACGAACTCGTCGACCAGGCGGCCGCCGGCGAACGCCTTGACCGCCGGGATGCCCTGGACCTGGAAGGCCGCGGCCAGGCGCTGGTTCTGGTCGACGTCCACCCGGGCCAGCACGACCTCGCCGCCATGGCGCTCCACCGCCCGCTCCAGCACCGGGGCCAGGGCGTGGCAGGGCCCGCACCAGTCGGCCCAGAAGTCGACCAGCACGGGAACGGTCTTGGACTTCTCCAGCACCTCGGCCTGGAAGGTGGCCTCGGTCACGTCATAGACAAGGTCGCTCATGGTGTCCTTGGTACGCCTGCCCAGCTTGGTCCCGCAAACTCAAGGGGGGGACGGCCGGTCGAGCTGGTCGGCGTGCTCCTCCAGGTGGGCGACCAGGAACCGGTCGACGATCTCGGCGACGGTCATGTCGCCGAGGGTCTGGTGGTGACCGACGGCCGCAAGGGCCTGGTCGTCCAGCTGCTCCAGCAGGGCCAGGACCACGGCGACGCCCTCGTCGACCCGGGCCAGCAGCCGGGCCGGGTCCTCGCGGCGGTCGCGCTCGATGGCCGCGACCCGGTCCGGGTCGGACTTGACCCGGCCGAACTCGGCCTGCTGGCCGGCCACGATCAGCTCGGCCTGCTGCGCCCAGTAGGGCAGCATCTCGGCCACGTGGGCCAGGGCCTGGCCCCGGTCCCAGCGCTCCCCCGACTCCGGATCGGGGTCGGTCAGCGCCCCGTCGGGCACCAGCACCGCGCTGGCCCGGATCCGCCCGGCCGCGGCCAGCAGCCGCTCGGCCCGACCCCGACCCTCCGGGGCACCCCCCTGGGGTTCCCCGGACCCCTCCCGACCCCGACCCTCCGGGGCGCCCGGGGCGGTCACTGGCCCAGCCTCGGACGCATACGGTCGGGGTCGGGCTGGAACGGCGGGGCGTCGTCGGCCACCACCCGGTTGGCGAGCGCGCCAAGCCCGGCCACCTCCAGCTCGACCTCGTCGCCGGGCTCGAGGTAGGGGTACTTGTCGGTCCCGTGGACCAGCGACAGCTCCAGGATGCAGCCGGTCCCACAGGTGCCCGACCCGAGCACGTCGCCGCGGCGCACCGGGGCCGCCTCGCTGGCGTAGACCAGCAGCTCGGCGAAGCTCCACCACATCCCGTCCAGGTCGGCCCGCGACCACTCGACGCCGTTGACCGTTGCCGTCATCACCGCGCTCGGCACCTCCCGCACCCCTCCGGGGGCGAACTCTGTCGCCGTGACCAGGGTCGGTCCCAGCGAGGTGGCGAAGTCCTTGCCCTTGGCCGGTCCCAGCGACTGGGCCATCTCGCGTCGCTGGACATCCCTGGCCGACCAGTCGTTCATGACCATGAACCCGGCGACGGCCCGGTCGGCGTCCTCGAGGCGCAGGTTCGTCCCGCCGCGGCCGAGCACACAGGCCACCTCCAGCTCGTAGTCGAGCTCGGCCGACCGGGGCGGCGCGGCCACCGGGTCGCCCGGGCCGAGGACCGCCGCCGGGTTGGTGAAGTAGAAGACAGGCAGCTCGTACCAGTCCGGGTGCATCTCCAGCCCCCGCCGCGACCTGGCCGTCCGCACATGCTGCTCGAAGGCGTAGAAGTCCCGGATCGACGGCGGCTCGGCCACCGGCGCCAGCAGCCGCACCTCTTCCAGCGCGGCCGCCTCCCCGACCGCCGCGGGCACCAGCCCCGGGTCGGCGTTGGCCGCCATGGCCAGGTCGAGCACCGCCTCCAGCCCGGCCCTCCCGTCCCCGTCGGCCACCGGCACCACCACCTCCCCGTCGAGATACCCCACCCGCACCCGCCGGCCAGCATCCACAAATCGACAGATCTTCATAGGGCTCGCTCCGTGAGCTCGCCGTCGACCAGGCCGAGGACCCGGTCGGCGAAGGCGAGGGCGTCGGGGTCGTGGGTGGCGACCAGGCAGGCGGCGGCGCGGTCGTGGACGACCTGGCGAAGGGCGGCGAACACGTCGTGGACCCAGGCCGCGTCCTGGTGGGCCGACGACTCGTCGGCCAGCACCAGCTGCGGGGTCAGGACCAGGGCCCTGGCCACCGCGGCCCGCTGCTGCTGGCCCAGTGAGGTCTCCGACGGCGACCGGTCGGCCAGCTCGGCCAGCCCGAACAGGCCGAGCAGCTCCTCGGTGCGGCCCTCGCCGGCCCGCCGGGGACCCAGCCGCAGGCGCACCGGCAGG
>DATENJ010000465.1:0-2510 GCA_035275125.1 Actinomycetes bacterium
GCTCGACCAGGAACCGCAGCCCGGCACGCTCCACGACCGTGCGGCGGTCGGCGACCGCGGCCCGCATCTCGGCGTGCTCGTGCCAGTCGACCGGTAGGAACTGTCGGTACTCAGGTCGGCCTCCCTCGCCCGACCCGCCACCGGTCATCGCGGCATAGGCCGTCTGGACCAGGGCCACGCCGGTCTCGACCCGGTCGGGGCGGGTGCCGATCTCCAGGCTGCCCATCGCCGCGGGCAGCTGCGCGTCCGGTGGGCCGCTGAAGGCGACCCGGGCGACGACCTGGCCTTCGCGCAGGGCGACCCAGGACCAGGCGGGGCGGTACCACTGCCCCAGGCCGTCGAGGTACATGGCCAGCGGCGGTTTGAGGCCGAGCGGGGAGGCGTCGGTGAAGGAGGTGAAGAGATCGACCTCGTCAGGGCCGATCGGACGGACAACGAGTGCGGACACGGCCGCCTCCTGTGCGCGGGATGCGCACCCCGTCCGGGCCGGGGCGCGCGCGAATGGTGGTCATCGACAGCGCACCCCTCCCTGTCCTCGGTCACCAGTCTCCAGATATGAGCGTGAGGTTGCCAGGGCAGCAGTTCGTTGCCAAGCGGTTTGGGGCGGCACTGGTCATTCCGTTGGCGCTGGTCCTGTGGTCGTCTCGCCAGCCATCTTGGGAGCCGACACGGCCCCGAATCACCCGATGGGGGTGAGGACGCGCACTCAGGGTGGGCGCATGCTGGTCGCCGACGCGCTGGGTGGGCGAAGGGAGCACGGTCGTGGCGAACGCCGAGCGGGCCAAGGACGCCGCCGAGGCCCACCGCTCCGGCGATCCGCTGGTCGACGACGTCAAGGAGGTCGCCAACCGCGTGGAGGGCGCGATGGCATAACGGTCGTTGCCGCCCCGTCGAAGGTCGCTGGCGGCGACCTCCGGCTTCCGCCCGTTCCGGTCAGTGCGTCGATCGGCGCCCCCACCAACAACGGAGGTCGTCATGAGCACCGTCGAGACCACCAACGAGATTCGCCCCTTCCAGGTCGACATTCCCGACGAGGCGCTGGACGACCTTCGCCGGCGTATCGCCGCGACGCGCTTGCCATCGAAGGAGCTCGTCGCCGATCGGTCCCAGGGCGTGCAGCTGGCCACCGTCCAGGCGCTCGCCAGCTACTGGAGCAGCGACTACGACTGGCGCAAGTGCGAGGCGAGACTGAACACGCTGCCGCAGTTCACGACCCGGATCGACGGGGTGGACATCCACTTCATCCACGTGAAGTCGCGGCATGAGAACGCGTTGCCGCTGATCATGACGCACGGCTGGCCCGGCTCGGTCATCGAGCTCCTCGACACCATCGGCCCGCTGACCGACCCGACCGCTCACGGCGGCACCCCCGAGGACGCGTTCCACCTGGTGCTTCCGTCCTTGCCTGGCTACGGCTTCTCGGGCGAGCCGACCGAGCTCGGCTGGGAGTCCGCCCGCACCGCACGCGCGTGGGCGGAGCTGATGGCCCGCCTCGGCTACAACCGTTATGTCGCCCAGGGCGGCGACGTGGGTGCCCTCGTCACGGACCTGATGGGCCGCCAGGCGGTCGAGGGGTTGGTCGGCTACCACCTGAACCTGCTCACGGCGGTGCTCGGAATCGGCGATCAACTGCCCAAGGAATCCGAACAGGAACGCGCAGCGGCCGAGGCGACCGCGATGTTCAGGCAGGACGGCTTCGGCTACTTCCTCGAGATGGCAACGAGGCCACAGACGATCGGCTACGCCCTGCTGGACTCACCTGTCGCGCTGGCGGCCTGGTTGCTCGACCACGACACCGACAGCTACTACAAGATCTCCCGCGCCTTCGTCGACGGCGAGCCCGTGGGCAGTCTCACCCGGGACCGCATCGTCGACAACATCACGCTGTACTGGCTGACAGGCACCGCAGCGTCGGCGGCCCGGTCGTACTGGGAGGACGGACGAGCGCTGGCCGCAGCGCTTGCGAGCGGCCAGCCTCCTCCGGCGGTCAAGGTGCCGGTCGGCTTCACCACGTTCCCCGGCGAGATCTGGGCGTCGCCCCGGAGCTGGGTCGAGGCGGTCTACCCCGACCTCGCCTACTTCAACGAGGCCGCTCGGGGCGGCCACTTCGCCGCCTGGGAGGAGCCGGAACTGTTCTCTGAAGAGGTCCGGGCGGCGTTCCGGTCACTCCGCTAGCCGGACCAGAGCCAACCAGCTCTGCCGCGCGGTTCTCGGCCCGCCCCTCGAGGCGATCAACCGAACAGCTCCCGGAATCCCTCCTGCCATGACGGGTACTCCAGGGTCAGCCCCAACTCAGACTTGGCCTTGGCGTTGCTGGCCGCGCGGAGCTGGGTGCCGTAGTACACGGCTTGAGCGCCGATCTGTTCCTCGGCCTCCTCCTCGGAGATGCGCCGCGGCGGAGGGGCGTCCAGGAGTTCGGCCAGGTACGGCAGCCACTCAGCCTGGGGGCGGGCTCGTCGCCCACGACGTTGTAGATGCCGGGACTACCCCTGTCGACCGCCCGCACGGTG
>DATENJ010000466.1:0-3507 GCA_035275125.1 Actinomycetes bacterium
GCCTCCTTGAGCAGCCGCAGGTACATGAAGGTCTCGGTGTCCCGCACGCCCTCGATCCCGGCCAGGTCCTCCGAGAGCAGCCGCAGCAGGTGGTCGTTGTCCTCGCACACCACCTCGGCCAGCATGTCGAAGGAGCCGGCCGTCAGGACCAGGTAGGACACCTCGGGCAGGCGGCCGACGGCCTCGGCGACCTGCTTGCGGGCGCGGCCGTCGACCGAGATCCCGACCATCGCCATGGCCTGGTAGCCGAGGGCCATCGGGTCGGCCACGGCCACCACCTGCATGATCCCGGCCGCCTGGAGCCGGCCGACCCGCTGGCGCACGGCCGCCTCGGAGATCCCGAGCTCGCGGCCGATACTGGTGAAGGGGCGGCGCCCGTCGCGCTGCAGGGCGGCCACGATGCGCCGGTCGACCGCGTCGACCCTCGCCGTCCTGGGCATGCGAACTACCTCCAGAATGCTTTGCCAACAAACGAGTTTCGAAGTAGTCTATCCCAGACTCGACGTAAGGCGAAGAAGCCGGCGCATCAGGAGCGTGATCAGCATGGGCCGACGGCCCGACCAGGAACGGATCGACAGCCTCACCGAGGCCAGGACCCAGCTCGTCCACGAGCGCACCCCCAAGTCGCGGTCCTGGCGCGAGCGTTCGCTCGCCTCGCTGCCGCTGGGGGTCGCCTCCAGCTTCCAGGACGCCCCGCCCTACCCGATCTTCTTCGAGCGGGCCAAGGGCAGCCGCGTCTGGGACGTCGACGGCAACGAGTACGCCGACTACCACAACGGCTTCGGGGTCATGGCCGTCGGCCACGCCCACCCCAAGATCGTCGAGGCCCTGTCCGAGCGGGCCGCCATCGGCACCCATTTCGCCCAGCCGGTGGCCGAGACCACCCTGCTGGCCGAGGAGCTGTGCAAGCGGTTCAGGATCGACCAGATGCGCTTCACCAACTCGGGCACCGAGGCCACCATGGACGCCATCCGGCTGGCCCGCGGGGTCACCGGGCGCGACAAGATCGTCAAGATCGAGGGCTCCTACCACGGCCACCACGAGTCGGTCCTGGTCTCGATCCGCCCCAGCCGGGACAAGATGGGGCCGCGGGAGACCCCGGCCAGCGTCGAGTTCGGCAGCGGCACCCCGAGGGCCGTGACCGAGCTGACCCTGATCGTCCCCTACAACGACGCCGAGGCGCTGGACCGGCTCCTGGCCGCCAACGCCGGCGAGGTCGCGGCCATGATCATGGAGCCGGTGATGATGAACGTCGGCATCATCGACCCCGAGCCCGGCTACCTGGACGCGGTCCGTGAGATCTGTAGCCGCCACGGTGTCATCCTCATCTTCGACGAGGTCAAGACCGGGGCCACCATCGCCTACGGCGGCGCCGAGGAGGTCTACGGGGTCGCCCCCGACCTCAAGTGCTTCGCCAAGGCGGTCGGCGGGGGCACCCCCCTCGGCGGGTTCGGCGGCCGGGGCGAGCTGATGGCCGAGATCGCCAAGGACGGCGTGCCCCAGCTCGGCACCTTCAACGGCAACCCGCTGTGCGCCCGGGCCGGGCTGGTCGCCCTGACCGAGGTGCTCACCGAGCCCGCCTACAAGGAGCTGAACCGGCTCAACGACGCCCAGCTGGCCGGCTGCCAGCGGGTCATCGACGCCTACGACCTGCCCTGCTACACCACCGGCGTCGGTGGCAAGGGCGCGGTCATGTACGCCCCCGAGCGGCTGCGCGACTACCGCGCCTATGCCGGCTTCGACGGCGACGGGGTCGACGAGCAGCTGTCGTACCTGTCGTGGCTGTACGAGATGACCGAGGGCGTGTTCATGACCCCGGGCATCGACGAGCAGTGGACCCTGTCGGTGCAGCACACCGACGAGGACGTGGCCCGCTACGTCAACGCCTTCGAGACCTTCGCCAAGGAGGTCACCGGCCGCTGATGCGCCTGGGGGTGATGCTCGGCTACTTCGGGGCCGGGACGACCGCGGCCGAGCAGCTGGAGCTGGCCCGGGAGGCGGAGCGGCTCGGCTACGACTCGGCCTGGGTGGCCGAGGCCTACGGGTCGGACGCGGCCACCGTGCTCGCCTGGCTGGCCGCCCAGACCAGCTCCATCAACCTGGGGTCGGCGGTGTTCCAGATCCCGGCCCGCAGCCCGGCCATGACGGCCATGACCGCCGCCACTCTCGACCAGCTGTCGGGGGGGCGGTTCCGGCTCGGGCTGGGACTGTCCGGCCCTCAGGTGGCCGAGGGCTGGTACGGCCAGCGGTTCGCCCGGCCCCTGGCCCGGGCCCGCGACTACCTGTCGGTGGTCCGCATGGCCCTGGAGCGCCAGCGGGTCAGCTACCAGGGCGAGACCCTCGAGCTGCCCCTGCCCGACGGCCCCGGCAAGGCGCTCAAGCTCACCATCCACCCCGCCCAGCAACGGCTCCCCATCTACCTGGGCGCCATGGGACCACAGAACCTGGCCCTGGCCGGGGAGCTGGCCGACGGCTGGCTGGGGTTCCTGTTCGCCCCCGAGCACGCCGGCCGGTTCCGCGAGCACCTGGCCGCGGGGGCGGCCCGGTCCGGCCGCGACCTGGACGGCTTCGACGTCGCCCCCAACGTGCAGGTCCACATCGCCGACGACCTGGCCGCGGCCCGCGACGCCATGCGCCCGTTCCTGGCCCTGTACATCGGCGGCATGGGCTCGCGGGAGCGCAACTTCTACACCGAGCAGGCCGCCCGCTACGGCTTCGAGCAGGCGGCCCGCACCGTCCAGGACCACTACCTGGCCGGCGACCGCCCCCAGGCCATGGCCGCCCTCCCCGACGAGCTGATCGACCTGGTCACCCTGTGCGGCCCTGCCGCCCGGGTGCGCGAGCGTCTGGAGGCCCACCGCGAGGCCGGGGTCGGCACCCTGATCGCCGCCCCCATGGCCTGGACCCACGCCGAGCGGGTCACCCAGCTGCGGCGGCTGGCCGAGCTGACCGCTTGACCCTCCGGTCAGGTGCGGCCGAGGGCGTCGCGGAGGAAGGCCAGCTGGAGGTGGAGGAGGCTCTCGGCGACGGCTTCCTGGGCGGCCAGGTGGGTGACGCCGGAGAGGGGCAGGACGTTGTGGGGGTGGCCGGCGGCGAGCAGCAGGCCCGACAGGCGCAGGGTGTGGGCGGCGACCACGTTGTCGTCGGCCAGGCCGTGGACCAGCAGCAGGGGGCGTTCCAGCTTGGCCGCGTCGGCCAGTAGCGAGCTGCGCCGGTAGACGTCGGGGTCGGTGGCCGGGTGGCCGAGGTAGCGCTCGGTGTAGTGGGTGTCGTACAGGCGCCAGTCGGTCACCGGGGCGCCGGCCACGGCGGCGTGGAACACCTCGGGGCGGCGCAGCACGGCCATGGCGGCCAGGTAGCCGCCGAACGACCAGCCGCGGATGGCCACGCGGCGCAGGTCGAGCTCCGGGTGGTCGGCGGCCACGGCCAGCAGGGCCTCGACCTGGTCGTCCAGGACCGGGCCGGCCAGGTCGCGCCAGACGGCCCGCTCCCAGGCCGGGCCGCGGC
>DATENJ010000467.1:0-5980 GCA_035275125.1 Actinomycetes bacterium
CAGCGCCGTCACCGCCGCCACCAGCCCAACCGCCCTCGACCGTGTAGACATGATCAAGTCGTTTCGTCAGATCGACTGGATTTTCCGAGTTACTGTACCGTGCGGCGGCAACCAACCAGTAACCCGGGCGGGGGACAGTGACGTGCCGGGAGCGCCGGCACGTCGCCGGGGTCGCTCAGTCGTCGAGCAGGGAGGCGAGCTCCTTGCAGCGAGGGCAGACCGGGAACCGGGAGGGGTCCCGAACCGGCTGGAACCGGTGCCCGCAGAGCGCCGTGACGGTGCCGCCGAGCACGGCCGCCTTGGCGATCTCGTCCTTGCGGGCGTAGTGGGCGTAGCCGTCGTCCTCGCCGGTGTCGGCGTCGGACTCGACCGGGCGGATCTCGGTGCTTGGCATCGTCGACTCCTCGAACAGCGCGCGTGCGGCCAGCCATTCTGCGCCGACGCCTCCCGCTCGCGCACCCCAGACTCCGGGTCAGCGACCGGTCGAGGAGAAATGCTGGTAGTCACGGGAGCCGGACCAGTAGCCACCCCAGCGCCAGCCGGCGGCCGCGAACGCCCGCACCACCAGGTCGTTGGCGTGAACCATGCCGGCGGCCCGCCTGGCCCGGTTCGCGTACGGCCGCCCGGCCGGCGGCGACACCCGCCCACCGCGGGTCACGTACGGGTTGCGCAGCGGGTTGAGGTCGACCGCCCGGCCAAAGGCATGCTCCGACCAGCTGCTGGAGCCCGACACCCGGCGGCAGTTGAACCCCGAGGTGTTGTTGGCCGCCATCGACCGGTCGTCGTCAGCCCGGTACGCGTCCACCACCTTCAGCCGCTGGATCGGGTAGCCCGCCGTGAACAGCTTCCCCAGCACGGTCAGCACCCGCCGAGCATGGTCACGATGAACAATCAGCTCACCCCGGTGCACCCGCTTGTCAAAGCCCCAGTAGTCCGCCCGCAGCAGCCGCAACTCCACCGGCCCCACCGGACACCCCCGCCGCCACGACCACCGCACCTTGTTCCGCACCGCATCCCGCCCGGTCGCCACACTCCCCCGGAACGTCGGCACGGCCTGGGTCCCGGCTGCGGGCTGGGTTCCGGCCGCGGCGTGGGTCCCGGCGGTGGCCTCGATCCCGGGTGCGGTCTCGGTCCCGGATGTGGACGAGGACTTCACCGCGGTTCTGCCGCTGGCGCCCGTCGCCGCCGAGCCGCCCGACCTGGTGCCGGCGGACCCGGTGCCGGCCGCGCCGGCAGACCCGGTGTCGGTTGGCCCGGGGGTGGGGGTGCTGCAGCTGGCCACGGCGAGGCAGGCCAGGAGCAGCAGCGGCGGCAGGCACCGCTGTAGCGGCGGCAGGCTTGGCTTCATAGGTTGTTGTCTCGTCCCGGTGGTCCTCCCTCTTGAGCGCGGGCCGGCGGCGTATGGTGAGGCCCGTCCCTTCCAGGCGGAAGGAGCCTACCTGCGCACGCGCGGCCTCGGACCCGACTTCGCCAAGTTGTGGACAGCCAATGCCGTGTCCAACCTGGGCGACGGCGTCACCCTGGTCGCGGGACCGCTGCTGGCCGCCTCACTGACCCGCGACCCACGGCTGGTGGCCGGCCTGGCCGTCGCCCAGCGGCTTCCCTGGCTGCTGTTCTCGCTGCTCAGCGGGGCACTCGTCGACCGGCTGGACCGCCGCCTGCTGATGGTCCGGGTCGACGCCGCCCGCGCTGTGGTCGTCGGCCTGCTCGGGGTGGCCGTGCTCGCCGACGTCGCCACCCTGCCGCTGCTGTACGTGGTCTTCTTCGCCCTCGGCACCGCCGAGACCCTGTTCGACAACGCGGCCGTCTCGATCCTGCCCGCGGTCGTCCCCAGGGACCAGCTCGCCCGGGCCAACGGCCGCCTCCTCGCCGTGCAGATGGTGGCCAACGAGCTGGTCGCCCCGCCACTCGGCGGCCTGCTGTTCGCGACCGCCGCCGCGGTGCCGTTCCTGCTCGACGGTGGGTCGTTCGCGGCCGCGGCCGCCCTGGTGGCGGCCATGGCCGGCCGCTACCGGGTCGAGCGGCCCGAGGGCAGCGCCGCGACCACCCTGCGCGGTGAGATCGCCGAAGGGGTGCGGTGGCTGGCCAGGAACCGGCTGCTGCGCATCCTGGCCGTGGCCATCGCGCTGATGAACCTGACCCTCTCGGCCACCCTGTCGATCTTGGTCCTCTACGCCCAGGAGCGGCTCGGGCTCGGCTCGGTCGGCTACGGCCTGCTGCTCTCGTCGATGGCCGTCGGCGGGATCTCGGCCAGCCTGGTCGCCGAGCGGGTCATCGGCTGGCTCGGCCCGGCCACCACCATGCGGCTCGGACTGGTCATCGAGTCCTCGACCCACCTCGTGCTGGCCCTGGCCCGCAGCCCGGTCCTGGTGGGGGCGAGCTTCGCCCTGTTCGGCTTCCACGCCATGACGTGGAGTGTGATCAGTGTGTCGCTGCGCCAGGAGCTGATCCCGGCCCGCCTGATCGGCCGGGTCAACAGCGCCTACGCCCTGTTCGGCTTCGGGTCGGTGTCCCTCGGCGCCGTCGCCGGCGGGGTGCTGGCCGCCCGCTACGGGCTGACCGCGCCCTTCTGGTGCAGCTTCGTCGCCATGACCATCCTCACCCTGGCCTGCTGGCCGATCCTCAGCGCCCGGGCCATCGCCAAGGCCCGCGCCAACGCGGCGGCCGGCGGCGATCCCCGATGAGGCCCCCACCCGAGGAGCCGGCGTCGCCAGGCGGTTGACCTAGACCCAGCTGCCATCCTCGCGTCGCCGGTTCCCGAGAAGGGGTCGCGGCCAGTTGCTCACTCGCGAGGGGATAGGACAATCGCCACCCGCGCTACTACCATGCAGGTCACCGGGACGACGTGCGACCCGCACTCCTCGGGCGTGTAGCTCAGCTGGCCAGAGCGCGTCGCTTACAACGACGAGGTCACAGGTTCGAGCCCTGTCACGCCCACCACCGGACGCAACAGGTCAACGCGCCGCGGCGTCATGACAGGTCCAGCGGCCGCCTCGACATGGACACGACCTGTGTTCAGATAGCGTCGGCGAGGCTTGCCGGGCAGTGACACAGCCGCGAGGTACGGTGCTGACCGGCGGTCGTGCAGCTCCAAACCTCGAGGAAGGCTCGCCATGGCCAAGCTGATCTATCTGTTCAATGTGTCAGTTGACGGCTACATCGCCGACGAGGACGGCAAGTTCGACTGGGGGGCACCAGGCGAGGAGTACTACTCCTTCATCAACGACCTGCAACGGCCCGTCGGCACCTACCTCTACGGGCGCCGGCTGTACGAGCTGATGCACGTCTGGGAGACCGACCCCGCCGCCGCGGCCCAGTCGCCGGGCGCGCGGGAGTTCGCAGAGATCTGGCAGTCGGCCGACAAGGTCGTGTACTCCAGGACGCTGGAGGCGGCCTCCACCACCAGGACGCGGATCGAGAGGGACTTCGACCCCGAAGCGGTCCGGCAACTGAAGGCGGCAGCCGAGGGTGACGTCACCGTTGGCGGCCCCACCCTCGCCGCCCACGCGATCACCGCCGGGCTGGTGGACGAGTACCAGCTGTTCGTCTGGCCCGTCGTGGTGGGCGGCGGCAAGCGATTCCTCCCCGACCGGGCCCGGCTCCAGCTCGAACTGCTGGACGAGCGCCGGCTCGGCAACGGCGCGGTGTACCTGCGCTACCGCACCCAGACATGAGCAAGCGACCTTCGTCCCTTTCCTTCGAACCAATTGCTGACCGCTATGACGCGACCCGCGGGGGCGAGCAGCGCGGACGACGTACCGCTGCGAACCTGGCCCCGCTCCTGGACCCGGCCGCTCCCCTCCTAGAGGTTGGGATCGGCACAGGCATCGTCGCGCTCGCCCTGCGCCAGCTCGGCTTCACGGTCCTCGGGGTCGACCTGTCACCGGCCATGGCCCAACAAGCGCGACGGCGGCTCGGTCCGGTCGTCGCCGTTGGCGACGCCGCCCAACTACCCGTCGCCGATGCCGTGATCCAGCAGGCCGTGTCGGTCTGGCTGTTGCACCTGGTGGCGGATCGGGCGCTGGTCATGGCCGAAGTGGCCCGCGCCCTGCGGCCCGGTGGCTGGTATCTGGTGATCCCGCCCCAGGTACGGATTCCTCCCCAGGACGAGATCGAGCGGCTGCTGTTCGACATGCGCAACCAGCTCGACCCCACCGGAGGGTGGCACGACTACGAACGCCAGGTGCTCGACGCCGCCCAGTTCGCTGGCTTCACCGTCGTCGACCAGCGCCACGCCTCGTTGGGCGAGCTTTCACAGTCCCCAGCGGAGATCGCCGACGACATCGAGTCGAAGACCTGGTCGCACCTGTGGAACCTCAGCGATGAGCAATGGCGAACGGTGGTCGCGCCCACCGTTGCGGCCCTTCGAGCCCTCCATGACGCCCACGTCCAACGCCGATACGACGTACCCCAGCGAATCATCGTGCTGCAACGAAGATGAACTGCCGCGCGAACACTCGACCCGAGCGGTCAGCAGCGGACAACCTCTCGGCCCCAAGCTGCCCTCCTGAGGGGAGCGGCGAACGCATTGGTCTGGTGAACCTGGCTGGAATTGGATCTCCCACAGGGTCCGCTTCGCTCGTAGGCTTCCTCAGCCCCTCTCCAAGCGTCCGGCGTGCAGGTGGGAAGGGTCATAGAGGTTCATACGGGGACAGCGAACAGTAAGAGGAGGCCACGATGGGCAAGGTGTTCACCCACATGACGATGTCGCTGGATGGCTTCATCGCGGATCCGAACGATCAGGTCGGGGAACTGTTCGACTGGTACGGGGCTGGGGACGTGGCCGTGTCGACCCCGAACGAGGGGATCTCGTTCCAGGTCGACGAGGCCAGTGCGGAGATGCTCCGAGAGCTGACCGGGAACACCGGTGCACTCGTCTCCGGCCGACGCCTGTTCGACATCGCCGACGGTTGGGGTGACAACCATCCGGCAGGCGCGCCCGTCGTGGTGGTCACCCATCGCCCACCCGAGGACGCCGGCGAGAGGTGGCCGCGGACGACGTTCGTCGATGGCGTCAAGGCCGCGATCACCGAGGCCAGAAGGATCGCCGGCGACCAGGACATCACCATCGCGAGCACGAAGATCACCCAGCAGGCACTCGACCTCGGCCTGGTGGATGAGGTCTGTGTCAGTCTCGTGCCGGTGCTGTTCGGCGAGGGGATCCCATACTTCACCAAGCTGGACCGGGGCCACCAGCTCCTCGACGACCCGGTCGTCATCCAGGGACGCCGTGCCCTTCACCTGCGATACCCAGTCCGACGTTAAGCCTCGACCCGCATCGGTGGGTCGAGGCGTAGCACTGCAGCGGCGTCAGCGCTGGCTGCCGCAGAGTGGGGAGCCAGCCTGTATCCAGCATGAGGTGATCACTCGCCCGCTGTGGTCCAGGGCGATGAGCCGCTCCACCGGATAGTTCCCCTTGAAGCCTCGCCAGGGAACCACCGCGACGAAGAAGTTGACCGGAACGTCGCTGCCGCTCGGCAGCGGTTCCAGGTCGAGCGGAGGTTTCCCGCCGGTGCGGATGAGCCGAACCCGGGCCGCCTGCTTGGTGACGTAGCCGTCAATGACGAGCTTGGAGGGATCCGCGCTGCCCGAGGCCACCAGCAGGGTGAGCGGCGGCGGCTCTCCTAGGTGGGCGACCGGGGCACCGAGGTTGCGCTCGTTGCCGAACGCGAACATCCAGCACAGCCGCTGCTCGTTCGGGAGCAGCGCCCGGGCGACGATCATCCAGACGCCTTGCCGGCCAGGCAGCGGCCCGGTCGCGATGATGCGCACATCCCCTGGCTGCCCACCCTTGCAGGCGCCCAGCCCGTCCGACCGGTGGGTCAGCAGCCGCAGCACCGCCGCCTCCGCGCTGCCCTTGGGGGTATAGGTCGCCAGCTTGGTAGGGAAGCCCGGCCTGGTGGGCGTCGGCGACACCGGCGCCAGGTCGCGGCCGCCCGGGACGAGCTGGTCGGTCCCAACGGCACCAGCGACCAGGACC